>JBQCEJ010000387.1:0-18729 GCA_051960355.1 Verrucomicrobiota bacterium
CTTGGCGATTGCGTGTTGCGGACGAAGTGAAAGCCCGGCCACCGAGCAGAATGAGTCTTCCACAAATTCCGCGTTGGCCAAACGTTCTTGCAGTGAACTTCCGGGCTGGCCGCGCAGCAGTTCGAACTTTGATTCCGGCAAGCTTTCACCCGGTCGCGTCCGGAACAAGCCGCAAACATTCACCTCGCCATGGTTGATGCGATTCACGCCGACGTAGCTGTTGGGTGAGATGTGCATTTCCAGGTCGGCGGCGAGCGGGACATTCCGCGCATGAACTTTCAAGCCGAACCAGCGCCAGCCGTGCTCGGTGGGTTGGGCGCGACGACCCGACGCGCGAACCACTTCTTCGCTTGCCGGTGCGTTCCAACGTTGCTGTTCGCGAAGGTCGCCGCCCAAACGCTTGAACTCTCTGGCGAGCAACGCGTCCATTTCAAAGCGCGACAGGCAAAGCGCGGAAGGCAATTCGCGGATCGGCGACTGATTGGATCCGGCAATGAACTGAGCTGTGCGAGCTTGAATCGCCCCGGCCTGATCAAACAGAACGCGCAAGCCGAGCCGCTGCAGAACGTGCTGACCGTGGCCGCTGATGAATTCCCCACAGACACGATGGCGCGGGTAATGTCCCGCTTCCCAAATCGTGACCGGAATGCCGCGTTGCCGCAGTCCGATGCCCAGCGTCAATCCGGCCAGCCCGCCGCCGACAATCGTGATGGGTTTCAACGCGGTCATGATCAAGCTTACGTCGTTTCAACCGTCGAGCGAAACGCCTGGTTGCACGGATGCACCAAGCAATTTCTGCGGTCGCATTTCCCCTGGGCGCATTTCACGTTTTTCTCCGAGCCACAAAGAAATGGCTGAAAAATCCCGCGTGTCGCTCGGTCAGATCCCAGTTTTGCGAATCGGGCCAGAGCGCGGAGAGTTCGCGCCCGGCAAAGCCGGCTTCCACGCTGACAACCGCATCGTGCCGCGTAACTGAGTTGCAGCCGATCGCCCCAACCCAGCGGCTGAAGCGGAGCGCGAGCGGCGAGCGGCGCGGCTCCACAGCGATGAAGACCTGTGTGTGACGGCTGGCGAGTTGGAACAGCGTGCGGAGTTGAACGTCGGAGAAGTGATGCAGGAACAGATTGGCGATGAACGCGTCGGCAGATTCGGCTCCGTTTTGGAGGAACTGGAACACGTCGGTTTGAATCGCACGCGTGTTCCAGCCTGATGCTTGAAAGCGTGTTTGGGTTTCCGGGCGCAACAGGTTTTGTTGATCCACGAGCAGAGCGTTGACTCGCGGTGAACTGTTCCGGGGCCGATTCTGTCGCGCAACCTGGAGCAGGAACTCGCCATCGCCTCCGCCGAGCTCGACGACGCGGCCTGGAGTTCCACCGGGAAAGGCGTGGCGCAAGTTTTTGGCGATGGTGCGGGCGTTGCCCATCCAGGCATTCAGCCGGCGCAAATCGCGGCGTGACTGAATCGCACCGGGGTCGTCCGGTGGTAATTCATCGAGTAACTCGGCTTGGACAATTCGGTTCATCGGGTGAGGCTTGAGGCACGAGATTGAAACCTAAAATGTGAAACGTGATGACGGGCGGGTTTGCTTTTGCGCATCAGTTTTCATTTTCAATTTATCCCACTTGCAGCAAGGCGCCGTGGCAACTGAAGCCCGCGCCGAATGAGCTCATCCACCAGAAGCCGGGCGGCACGCTGTCCGCCAGCGCGTTTTGCAGGACGAAATAAACCGAGGGGCTGCTGATGTTTCCGTAATCGCGCAACAGCGCTTCGCTCCAGCGGACGTCTTCGGCTGCGAGCTTCAGTTTCTCACGAACGGCGAGCAGCACATCGCGTCCGCCGGGATGAAGTATCCAGCCGGAGATTTGCGAACGGTTCACTTGAGCGCGTTCAAGGGTTTCGTTTAAAAGTGTTTCGACGTGGCGCGCTGCCAAACCCGGCACTTCAGGCGAAAGAATATTGCGCAGCATTCCGTTCTTTTGATCGAAACGAAGCAGGTCGCGGTCGGCGGGCGCGTGCAATGAGCCGCTTGTTTTCCACTGCACGCGGCGGCCGTCGTTTGGTTGATTCGAGAGCACTGCGGCGCCCGCGCCATCGCCGAACAGGCACGCGCTGATCAACACGCCCGCGTCATCATCGAGATAGAAAGCGGCGCTGCACACTTCGACGCAGATCGAGAGCACGCGCTGGCAGCGCTGGGATGCGAGAAGCGCTTCAGCGGAACGCAAGTTCGGCAGAGCCGCGCCGCAACCTTGACCCACCAAATCGAGCGTCAGGACGTCCGTCCGGAGCCCGAGACGCTCCCCGACGTAGCTGGTGAGACCGGGACACAAATAACCAGTGCAGGTGCTGATGATGATCGCGTCGATCTCCTGCGGCTTGGTTTTGGAATCGGACAGAGCGCGTTCGGCGGCTTGCGTGGCGAGGGCCGGGGCGGCTTGGATGAAACGCGCATGAAGCGCGTCGGGTGTCATCTCAAACGCGTCCGTCAAATGTTCCAAGGCGAGGTGCCGCGTGACAATGCCGTTGTTGCCGGTGAGGACTTTTCGAAGGATCGCCCGGGAGCGCGGAGCCAATTGCGAGAGTTGCGGTGAGGCTTGAAGCGCGGCCCAGCATTGCGACTGGGTGTAGGTTTGCGATGGTGCGGCAATGCCAAGTCCCGTGATGAACATGGCGGACAATAGCGTTGATTGGGATTTTGCGCCACCGGAAGAGAAGCGCCGTCAGCTGAGCTGATGAATTGGATTGAGCGTGCTAAGGCTGGTCGGCGTTCGTGAAGGCGTGCATCACGCGTTCACGTGAACGAGCGGCTGAACTATCAGGCTTGCGCGGTTTTTCCGCGGACAACATAATCCGCGGAATTAAATCAAAATTGAAATTATGAATTCAGCTCCCATTCGTGTCGCAGTTACCGGCGCTGCCGGTCAAATCGGTTACGCCCTACTGTTCCGCATCGCTTCCGGCGCGATGTTTGGACCGAACCAGCCGGTCATTCTTCACTTGGTGGAAATTGAACCCGCGTTGCCCGCCTTGCAGGGCGTGGTGATGGAACTGGAAGACTGCGCGTTTCCGCTGCTCAAAGGCATCGTTCCCACGGCCAATCTGGACGAAGGTTTTCGCGGCGTGAACTGGGCGTTGCTCGTGGGCAGCGTGCCTCGCAAAGCCGGAATGGAACGCAAGGATCTCCTGGGCATCAACGGCAAAATCTTCATCGGCCAAGGCCAGGCGATTCAAAAGAACGCCGCCAGCGACGTGCGCGTTCTGGTGGTCGGCAATCCGTGCAACACGAATTGCCTGATCGCGATGAATAACGCCAGGAACATTCCGGCCGACCGTTGGTTTGCGATGACGCGGCTCGACGAAAACCGCGCTAAGACGCAACTCGCCAAGAAGGCCAGCGTGGACACGACGGCGGTCACGAATCTGGCGGTCTGGGGCAATCACAGCGCGACCATGTATCCTGATTTCCACAACGCCAAAATCGCCGGTCGTCCGGTCACGGATGTCATCGGCCACCATGGCTGGCTCGAAGGCGAATTCCTTACCACCGTGCAACAGCGCGGCGCGGCGATCATCAAGGCGCGCGGTTCCTCCAGCGCCGCCAGTGCGGCCAATGCCGTCGTGGACAGCGTCCGCTCGGTCGTGACGCCGACTCCGACCGGTGATTGGAACAGCCTGTGTGTTTGCTCGGACGGCAGCTATGGCATTGAGAAAGGTCTGATCACCTCATTCCCTATCCGCAGCAATGGCAAGTCGCTGGAGATCGTCCAAGGATTGCCGATCAATGATTTCAGCCGCGGCAAGATCAACGCCACGATCAACGAGCTCAAGGAAGAGCGCGCGATGGTGAGCGAGTTGTTGCCGAAATAACCCGTCCATCATTTGGCAGATAAAGATGCTGAAGCTTCCCTGAGGGGCTTCAGCATTTTGTTTTCCAGGACTTGAAAACGCGCGGTTGCGGTGCATCATGGCCGCGGAGCTCATGTTTGAACACCGCACAAAACCGCTGCTGCCACGCCGACTGTTCCTCTTTCGGCTTGCGCGAAACTTCTGGTTTGGAGTGCTCATCTTGGGGTTTTCGCTGGGGATTGGAATGACGGGCTATCACCTCTGCGAAAAGATGTCCTGGCTGGATGCGTTTGCAAATGCATCGATGATTCTTTCCGGGATGGGACCGCTCACGCCGATCGAGACCTCCGCTGGTAAAATTTTCGCCGGCTGCTACGCGTTGTTCAGCGGGGTGGCTTTCCTGACCAGCGTGGGCGTTCTGTTCGCTCCCATTGCACATCGTTTTCTGCACAAATTCCATTTGGAGTCGGCGAAACGCGACGGGCGCGAGCAATCCGAGTGAACTGCGCTATCTTCTCCTCGTGACGACTGAACAAATCATCGGACTCGCGCTCGCTTTGCTGGTAATGCTGATTGGTTTCATTGGCTGCATTGTTCCGGGTTTGCCCGGCACGCCGCTTGTTTTGGTGGCGGCGATCGGGCATCGGCTTTATTTCGGCCAGCAGAGCATCAACACCTTTTTTCTCATTTGCCTCGTGATCCTTACGGCCATCTCGCTGGTTTTTGATTACCTGGCGAGCTATTTCGGCGCGAAGCAGTTTGGCGCGACGTGGCGCGGCGGACTGGGCGCGGCATTGGGCGGGATCGTGGGAATGTTCTTCGGGATTATCGGAATACTTGTGGGACCGTTCATTGGCGCCATGCTGTTCGAACTGATTGGCGGTCATGAACTCGAGAAAGCGGCGAAAGCGGGCGCTGGCGCCACGATCGGCTTGCTGGCGGGCGCGGTGGGAAAGTGCGCCATTTGTGTGATGATGATTGGGATTTTCACGGTCAGCGTGATTTATCGCTCGTGACGAATGACAACCGGGCTCTGCCGCCCGTTCGGCGCAAAATACGGGAACAAAATCACAATTTTGCGCAATCCAAGCACCGCTAAATCGTTTTGACTCACCGCGCGGGTTCGCTATTCTCCCCGCTCCCGTTTCCGGGAATTACCGATGAATCTGCTTCGGCGTTGGGCGCCGGGCTTTTTGGAGTTTGATTTTATGGCAAAGCTGACAATTCGAGATCTGAATGTTCGTGGACAACGCGTTTTCCTGCGCGTCGATTACAATGTGCCGCTGGAAGAAAAAGACGGCAAGATGGTCATCACCGACGATACCCGCATCAAGGAAACCTTGCCCACGCTCAAGGCCCTCATCGAGCAGGGTGGCAAACTGATTCTCACCGCGCACCTCGGTCGTCCCAAAGGCAAGCGCGAACCCTCCATGTCGCTCCGACCGGTCGCCGAGCGTCTGGCCGAACTGCTGCTTCGCCCCGTCGCTTTTGTGGACGATTGCATTGGTGAAAAAGTGGAAAAGACCGTCGGCGCTTTGAAAGATGGAGACGTGTTGCTGCTCGAAAACGTCCGCTACTACAACGAAGAGGAGAAGAACGATCCGGCTTTCGCTGAGAAACTGGCCAAGGTGGCGGACGTCTATGTGAATGACGCTTTCGGCGCCGCGCATCGCGCTCATGCCTCAACGGAAGGCGTGGCCCGCATCGTTGCGAAACGCGGCGGCAAGTGCGCCGCTGGTTTGTTGATGGAACGCGAATTGAAGTTCCTTGGCGATGAACTCGAAAATCCCGCCAGGCCCTTCGTGGTCATTCTCGGTGGCGCGAAAGTTTCCGACAAAATCAAAGTCATTGATCGCCTGCTCGAAAAAGCCGATACGATTCTGATCGGCGGCGCGATGGCTTACACCTTCAAACTCGCGCAAGGTTTCAAAGTCGGACAATCCCTCGTCGAAAAAGATAAGACCGACGTGGCACTCGCCTCTTTGGACAAGGCCAAGAAGCGCGGTGTGCAGTTTCTGCTGCCCACGGACAACACCTGCGTGACGCCGGTCAAAACCGACAAGCTCGACAAGAAAGGCCGTCCGGTTCTCGATCTCACGAATCCACGCACCAACGCGAATGAAAATATTCCTGACACGGAAGAAGGCGTTGATATCGGACCCGCCACGGCGGCGAAATTCGGCGAAGTCATCCACAGCGCCAAAACGGTTTTGTGGAATGGGCCGATGGGCATTTTTGAAGACAAACGCTTCGCGGTTGGAACCAATGCAGTCGCTCAGGCCGTGGTGGATGCGACGCAGAAGAATGGTGCGAAAACCATTATCGGCGGCGGCGACAGCGTAAAAGCGATCAACAAGGCCGGCATGGGTGGCAAAGTCACTTTCATGAGTACCGGCGGCGGCGCGAGTCTGGAATTTCTGGAAGGCGCGGAATTGCCGGGCGTGGCTGCGTTGAGCGACAAGTAAAAGCTTCGCGAATTCGCGACTCCCGCTAACTGTGGGATTCATTCGCGAACATTTGCGTCATTCACGGAAACATTTTGACATGAATAAAGAACGAAAACTGATCATTGCGGGCAACTGGAAGATGAACAAAACGGTCGCCGAGGCGCTGGACCTCGTGCGCAGCCTGAAGCTCGAACTTGCGAGCGTGAAGGAAGTGGACGTAGTCGTTTGTCCGCCCTTTACCGCGTTGAGCGAAGTCTCCAAGGCCATTCTCGATTCCAACATCCGCTTGGGCGCTCAGAACATGAGCGAGCACAACTTCGGCGCCTACACAGGCGAAACCGCTGCCGGCATGCTCAAGGAATACTCCGTCCGCTACGTGATTCTGGGCCATTCCGAACGCCGCCAGTATCAGAAGGAATCCGACGCGCTGATCTCCAAGAAGGCGCTGGCCGTTCACGCGGCTTCGTTGAAACCGATCGTTTGCGTGGGCGAAACGCTCGCCGAACGCGAAGCCGGCCAGATGGAACAGGTTTTGGAGACTCAAGTGCGCGGCAGCTTGGCGGGCTTGACCCGTGAACAGATGGTCGAAACGGTAGTGGCGTATGAACCGGTCTGGGCGATTGGCACGGGCAAGACGGCCTCCACGCAGCAGGCACAGGACGCTCATGCGTTCATCCGCGGGATTCTGGCCAAAATGTTCGACGACAGCGTTGCCAAAAAGGTTCGCATCCAATATGGTGGCAGCGTTAAGCCTTCCAATGCCCGTGAGCTGATGAGTCAGCCCGACGTGGACGGCGCGCTCGTGGGCGGTGCCGCACTGGAAGCCCGGAGCTTCGCGGATATCATTAAAAATTCGATCTAACGTTTTATGGTTTTTGTTATTGGTTTCTTGACCGTGGTGTTGGTTCTGGACTGTTTGTTCCTGATCCTTCTCGTGCTGATGCAACTGCCCAAGAAGGAAGCGGGCGCTGGTCTGGCTTTCGGTGGCGCGGCGACTGATGCGCTGTTTGGCGCGGGTTCGGGCAACTTTCTCACGAAGGCAACCAAGTACGCGGCAATTGGCTTCTTCGTCCTCACGGTACTGGTTTCAGTCTTGCAAAACCAATACGCTCATCGTTCCGATTCTGAGTTGCGCCGCTTGCTGGAAAAAACTCAGGCTCCAGCGGCTGCTCCGGCAACGGAACCGTCAGCACCGGCTTCGGCCGCTGCTGTGAGTTCCTCGAGCAATGCCACAACGCTGTTGCCGCTTTCATCCGGTTCAAGCGTGACGAATACTGCTCCGAAAAAGTAAACGGTATCGACTTCTTTGAGGCGAGCGTCTCCGGACGCTCGCCTTTTTATGTACCCACGAGATGTTCGGACCTCACGAGTCAAGCTTAAGTGCCCCCCTTTTCGGGTGATAGACTGGGCACCGCCATTCTGATACAAAGTACGGAAATCGTGGCATGCCACGAGCTTCAACTTGAATATGAAAATTCGTTTTCGCGAGTGGTCGGCCCGATTCCTGACCTTCGTCTGCCTGCTATTGGTATCCGTGCAACCGGTATTCGCTGCCGGCCCGAACGATGCCCGCCCAGCTTTCCCACCAGGACTCCAACTTCGGGACAAATTGCATGGCGAAGCCGCTATTGAGGCGATGCGCAACGAACTCCCAGCCGTGGCCGCGTTTTACCGCAAAACGCCGGAGCAACTGGAAAAACTTTTGCGCCAGGACAACTCGCTTTGGGTGGACCGAAACGGACGTCTCTTTTACGTGTGCGATTTGACGGCGCCCGCCACGGCGGACACCAACGTCGCGCCGAGTGTGGCGGAGATTGCGCCGCTGAGCCAAACGTTCCTGCTTCACAGTCGGCCGGGGTCAACCAAAACCATTTTCCTCGATTTTGACGGCTATACCATTTCCGGCACGCAGTGGAATACCGCTTACAACAGCGGGGCAGACATTGTGGCGCCACCGTGGGACACGGATGGCAATCCCGCTTCCTTCAGCACGAGCGAACAAACCGCCATTCAGCAAATCTGGCTGCGCGTGGCCGAGGATTACGCGCCTTACGACGTGGATGTCACCACCGAATTTCCCGGCGAAGCGGCGATCACGCGAAGCAGTTCGAGCGATCAGATTTATGGCACTCGTGCACTGGTCAGCGCGATCAGCAGTTATTTTGGCAGTTATGGTGGGATCGCTTACGTCGGTGTTTTTGATGGCACGGGAAACACCTACAAACCCGCGCTGATTTTTCCCGAGAAATTGGGCAACAGCGAAAAGAACATTGCTGAAGCGATCAGCCATGAAGTTGGTCACAACCTGGGCCTGAGTCATGACGGAATTGTGAATGGAGCGGACTATTACAGCGGGCAGGGGAACTGGGCGCCGATCATGGGCGTCGGCTATTACGAACCGATCACTCAATGGTCGAAAGGAGAATACGCCAATGCCAATAACACGGAGGATGATCTCACAATCATTACTCAGAATGGACTTTCCTACCGAACGGATGATCATGGCAACAGCACTGCAACAGCCACCGCGCTCTCGGGCACGAGCATTGTGACCAGCGGCGTGATCGAACGGCAAACCGATCTCGACTTCTTTTCCTTCCCCACGGGCGCGGGCACAGCTCAGTTCACCGTCACGCCTTGGGAACGCGGCGCTGATCTGCACCTGCTGGTTTCTGTTTATAACTCGGCGGGAACGCTCGTGACCAATCGCGAGGTGGCTGACACCAGCGCTGGCGTGCAACCCGTGTCGATCAATGTTTCACTGAGTTCTGGCACGTACTATCTTTCCGTTCAAGGCGTCGGAGTCGGTGATCCGTTCACGACCGGTTACTCCGACTACGCGAACCTCGGCCAATACACGGTGAGCATTTCATTGCCGGGAATCTCCAGTTGGATTCCAGTCGCAGGCGGTGCTTATTCCTGGACCAATCTTGCGAACTGGTCCGCGGGCGTGCCTTCGGTTGTGGATGCGAATGCGCGATTGACCAATAATCTGCTCGGAAACCAAACCATCAGCCTGGATTCACCCGTGACGATCGGCCGCTTGCTCATTGGCGACGCGGACGGCAGTCATAACTTCACAATTGAAGATGGATCGGGCGGGCCTTTGATTTTCAAAACCACTGTCGGAAACGCCGCCGTCTTGAAAAGCACCGGCAGCGCGGATGTGATTGCCTCCGGTGTGAACCTGCAATCGCCTCTCGTTGCCAGCAACGGTTCGGCTGCAAACCTCACCTTCAGTGGCCCGATCAGCGGTGCAAACGGTTTTGTAAAATCAGGCTCCGGTTTGGTGACTTTGTCCGGCACGAATACCTATTCCGGCGACACCACGATCAGCAACGGCGTGCTGGCGATTGCACCGGAAGGATCCATCAGCACCAGCGCGAAACTCGATTTGAAATCGGGCGGCATTCTGGACGCCTCCGCAACTTCCGGCGGCTTTCTGGTGGGTTCCGGCCAAACTGTCGCCGGGTCTGGAATTTTCCTGGGCGATGCCGTCTTGAGTTCGGGCAGCGCGATTGCGCCTGGAAGCAGTACCGCGGCTGGAACGCTTACTTTCAGCAATAATTTGATTTTTCCTGACGGTGGCACTTTGGAATTCGATCTGGCGGCCAACAATGCCACGGGCGGCGGCACGAATGATCTGGTGGTTGTCGCCGGACAGCTTTCCCTGGCAGGAACAAATTTCTTCAGCGTCCGTGCGCTTGAAGGTCAGTTGATGAGCCCGGGCACGTACACGGTTTTAAGATACGGCACGATGAGTGGCGGAGCGGCGAACTTGGTGTACGCGAATCCCACCACGCGCTATGAGGTGATCGCGGATGATTCAGTTGCGGGTGAGATTCAGCTTCAGGTCAGCGGCAATGCGTTACCGTTGACATGGCGGGGCGATGGCATCGGCAACACTTGGAATGTGGCCGGCAGCAGTAATTGGTTCAATGGCACGGCCAAAGATCGCTTCTATCAATTCGACTCCGTCACGTTTGACGACTCCGGCTCCAACTCTCCGTCGATCAATTTGACCGGCACGATCAGTCCGACCGCATTCATTGTGAATGCTTCCAAGAGTTACACGTTCGCGGGAACGGGAAAAATCAGCGGTGCCACTGGGCTTGCGAAATCGGGCTCCGGCACATTGACACTCAACAACGCGAACGACTTCACCGGGGCGATTACGGTTAGCGGCGGCATATTGAAACCGGCCAATGCCGCTGCCCTGGGCAATCCCAGCGCCATTACCATTCAGAACGGCGGCACCTTGGATTTGAATGCCCTGAGTCTGGGCAGTGAGCCCCTCACCGTTCAGGGCGCTGGCGTTGGGAACAGTGGCGCGCTGATCAACAGCAGCGGCACGGCACAGATCAACGCCCTTCAATTTGTCACGCTCGCGGGCGATGCGACTGTTGGGGGTGTCGGGCGTTGGGACATTCGCGCCAACCCCACAGGCGCTCTGGCCGGGAACGGATATCGATTGATCAAGACCGGTGCGAACGAAATCCGGCTGGCGGGTCTGGGCGCAACCGCGCTTGGCAATATCGATGTGCGCCAGGGTTCGCTGGGAATTGAATCGAGCACCACGTTGGGCAATGCAGCCAATACACTGGCGCTCTGGAGCGGAACTTCGCTGGCGTTTGCGGATACGGGCGCAAACGCATTGAGCAAAGTGTTGCAGATGACCAATGCGGTGGTGCGCAATGACACAGGCGCCAATTCGTTTCTGGGCCCGGTCACCTTGACCAGTTCAAATCACTTCAATGTCACCTCGAGCCTGAACCTCAAGGGGCCAGTGACGGGCAGCGGAACTCTCGCGAAATCCGGAGTCGGCACCTTGATTCTCAGCGGCACAAATAATTTCACCGGCCCATTCTATCTCGATACCGGCAGTTCCAGCGCGAGTGATGGAGTGACCAAACTTGCAAACAGCAACGCACTCAGCGGTGCTTCCTTGATCCTTTTCAGAAACAACAACGGCGGCAGTTCGACGCTGCAATTGGACGGCGCTAACGGAAACATAAAGCTGGCTCAGGCGATCACGCTCAGCGGACGCAACAACACCATTGCGGCGATTCAAAGTATTGCCGGCAGCAACACGCTCAGTGGCAACGTGACGTTTCAGACCGGCGGCGGAAATTATGTGTTTCAGTCCGATGCGGGCACGCTGGCTCTCACCGGCACGCTGCCAACCAGTGCTCCGAGCGGAACGCGAAACATGAATTTTCAAGGCAGCGGCGCTTTTCTTGTCTCCAGTGCCATTAAAAACAGCGGCGCGGCCATTGCGCTCACGAAGTCCGGTTCCGGCAAGTTGACGATTACTGGAAATGCCAACACTTACACGGGACTCAACACCATTGACGCGGGAACAGTGCAATTGGGAAATGGCGGACCCGGCGGACGATTGGGCACTGGCCCGGTGATTAATAACGGTCTCCTGCAATTCGATCGCAGTGATAATTTCACGTGGAGCAATGACGTGAGCGGCACGAACGGTCAGTTCATCAAGCTCAACATCAACACGGTCACGCTCACCGCCACCAACGCGTACCTCCGCAGTTCCAGCAGCGGCGCGGTGCAGATTAATGGCGGCACCTTGCAGATCAATCCAACCGGACGGCTGATTGCGAATAATGAATTCTGGATCGCGCAGAACGCCTCGACTGGGGCGTGCGTCATTTACGGCGGAGCGCTGATCTCCAGCAACTGGCTGGCCGTCGGTCGAAACAGCTCCGCCGCGAACGGCACGCTGACTCTCAACAGCGGCTCGATTCAGAAGTACGGCAACGGCAATATCATTCTGGGTTCGCTCGGTGGAACTGGCACTTTGAACGTGAATGGTGGCGCGATCAGCAACAACGCGCAGTTGCTTTTGGCCGAGAACGCCACGGGTCAGGGTTACTTCAATCTGAACGGCGGCGTGGTGCAGGCAAGCAAGCTGGCCAAGAATGGCGGTGCTACCGCGATTGCCAAATTCAATGGCGGCACTCTCCAGGCCACAACGAATAGCACTGCGTATATTTCCGGCCTCAACCAAGCCTTGATCCAGGCGGGTGGATTGATTCTCGACGACGGCGGCTTCGGTCTGACGAACGCGCAGGTCTTGTTGGAAGACGTGACGTCGCCGGGCGGCGGGTTCATCAAGAAAGGCAATGGGCTCGTGAGTTGGAACGCCGGGAACACCTTCCGCGGCGACACGCGCATCGCTGCCGGAACACTTCGGTTGGGCATTGCCACTGCGTTTCAATACAGCACCCTCAATCTGGCCGAGGGAGACACGGGTTCGCTTGACTTCGGCACGTTGACCGTTGCCATTGTCGGCGGTTTGGCGGGGACTCGGAATCTCACGCTGGCCAACGCCAACAATGCCGCCGTCACTTTGAGCGTGGGAAACAACAGTTCAAATTCTCTTTACTCCGGCAGCCTGAACGGAAGTGGCGGCTTGACAAAAATCGGTTCGGGCGTGCTCACGCTCTCAGGAGCAAACAATTACGCCGGGACGACCTTCGTGAGCGCAGGGACGCTTTTGGTGGACGGCTCGCTGGGCTCCGGTGCCGCCACGGTGAATGGCGGCGTCTTGTGTGGAAATGGGATTATCAATGGACCCGTTACCGTTCAAGCCAACGGCACATTGGCCCCGGGTACGTCCATCGGCGCGCTCACGGTTAACAACAACGGAATGCTTCTCGGAAAGACGATCATGGAAATCAGTGGCGTTGGCCCGAGTAACGACGCGCTCAATGTTTCCGGCACGTTGACGCTCGGTGGAACTTTGATTGTGACGAATGTCGGGCCGGCATTGACGGCTGGAGCGAGTTTCAATCTGTTCAACGCCGGAAGCTTGAGCGGTTCATTTGCGAGCGTCTCGTTGCCCGAGCTGGGTTCCGACCTCCGCTGGAACACCAATCAGCTCGCCTCGGACGGAATCCTCTCGATTGTGGCCGTGACCGCACCGCTCATCCAGCCTTCGCTCAGCGGGACCAATCTGGTGCTGCAATTCCCGACGGAGCCAGGTGTGAACTACATTCTGGAATCGACCATCGGCTTGAACGCGCCGGTGTTCTGGCAGCCGCAGCAGACCAACCAGGGCAACGGCTCGATTCTTTCGATCGAAATTCCCATCGATGCGCAGCAGCCGCAGAGTTTCTTCCGTTTGCTGGCGTATTGAGCTGGATCAAAAGAGGGGAAGCTTTTTTCAAAAAACGGCCAGAGTTCACGGCCGCTTCCGGTAGAGTTTATTCGTTGACCGTTGGCCAACCGCCGGTAACATCCGCGGTCAATCTTTGGTTTATCATTATTGAAATTGAATTATGGCAGTAAAAGTCGCAATTAATGGGTTCGGCCGCATTGGACGCCTGGTTTTCCGGGCGCTGGTCGAACAAGGACTGGTCGGTAAAGAGATCGAAGTCGTCGCCGTCGGTGATATCGTCCCGGCCGACAACCTCGCTTACCTCGTCAAATACGATTCCATTCAGGGACGTTTCAAAGGCGAAGTCAGCTCCAAGAAATCCGCTCCCGAAAAGGCCGAAGACGACGTTCTGGTCGTGAACGGCAAAGAGATCAAAGTTGTCAGCGCCAAGAGCCCGGCGGAATTGCCCTGGAAAGCGCTCGGCGTGGACCTCGTGATTGAATCCACCGGCCTCTTCACCGATGTCGAAAAGGCTCAAGGTCATATCACCGCTGGCGCCAAGAAGGTCATCATCTCTGCTCCGGCCAAGGGCGATTGCCTCACGGTTGTCATGGGCGTGAATCAGGACAAGTATGATGCCGCCAAGCACAACATCGTTTCCAACGCTTCCTGCACCACGAACTGCCTCGCGCCGATCGTTCATGTGTTGCTCAAGGAAGGCTTCGGCATCGCCGAAGGTCTGATGACCACCGTTCACAGTTACACTGCCACGCAGAAAACCGTGGACGGCCCGAGCAAGAAGGATTGGAAGGGCGGCCGCACTGCGGCGCAAAACCTTATTCCGTCCACCACCGGCGCGGCCAAAGCCGTCGGCTTGGTGATTCCGGAAGTCAAAGGCAAATTGACCGGCATGGCGTTCCGCGTCCCGACGCCAACGGTTTCCGTGGTGGATTTGACCGTCAAAACGGTCAAGGAAACCAGCTACGCTGAAATCAGCGCGGCCATGAAGAAAGCCAGCGAAACCTATCTCAAGGGCGTTCTGGGCTGGACGAGCGACGAAGTGGTCAGCTCCGACTTCATTCACTGCGAACTGTCCTCGATCTTCGACGCCGGATCCGGCATCGAGCTGAACAACAAGTTCTTCAAGCTCGTGAGCTGGTACGACAACGAATGGGGCTATAGCTGCCGCGTTGGCGATCTGCTGAAGCTGATGATCAGCAAAGGCCTGTAAGGTTTACAGTCAGAATCTCGAACGGCGATCCAGCAATGGATCGCCGTTTTTTTTTGAAACGCAGAACTCGGGGCCAAAGGGTTGACGGTCGTTTGGGAAATGCAAAACGCAGAGCCTTGGCTCTGCGTTTCTCAATGACTGGACGGAATGTCAGTGCGCTTCCTGCTTCAGCTTCTTCTCCATTTTCTCCACCTTGGGTGCAATCACCGCGCGGCAATAGCCCTTGCTCCGGTTATTGTTGTAGTAGTCCTGA
Source organism: Verrucomicrobiota bacterium (assembly GCA_051960355.1). GTDB lineage: Bacteria > Verrucomicrobiota > Verrucomicrobiia > Limisphaerales > DASXHY01 > DASXHY01. Next base: position 14,898 of record JBQCEJ010000387.1, read on the forward strand.
TGGTAACCTTCACCGCGATAGAATCTCTTCAGCGGAACGATCTTCGTCACGATCGGGCGGCTGAAGTTTTTCTGCGCTTCGGCTTTGGATTTTTCTGCTGCGGCCTTTTGGGCTTCGCTGCTGTAGAGAATGATGGATCGATATTGCGTTCCGACGTCATCGCCCTGGCGATTCAGAGTCGTGGGATCGTGCGCGTCCCAGAAGTAGCTGATGAGTTTCTCATAGGAAACCTTTTGCGGATCGAACTCCACTTGGATGACTTCCGCGTGGCCGGTCGTTCCGGTGCAGACCTGCTCGTAAGTGGGATTTTCCGTGGTGCCGCCCGCGTAACCGCTCGTGATGGATTTGACGCCGGGGATTTGTTGAAAGACCGCTTCGGTGCACCAGAAGCAGCCGCCGCCGAAGGTCGCCAGTTCAGTGTGATTTGTATTCATAGTTTGGGCCGTTCCAGTAATGACGCTGGCTAGGAATCCGAGCGCCAGAAGGAGGCAGTCGGCTCCAGATTTTAGATTTCGCAACATGTTGCACTTTGGATTTTTCGGGTTTGTTTTCACGCTTTGTCTGCGTCCGAATCCGGAAGGTCCAGATGTTGACCGGGCGGCAGGTCGGCAAATTGTTCCAGATGGCCCGGGCGCAACGGTTCAGAAATCGCGTGTTCTTCGCTGAACCATTTGCCGAGATCGACCAGCTTGCAGCGTTTCGAGCAGAACGGCCCGTAAACGCCGGCGAACCAATCGCCCATGGCTTTGCAGGTGGGGCATTTGACGATCATTGCAAACTGGCCTGCTGAACTTCCGAGGCGATCGCTTGCAGGTCGCTGGAGATTTTCGCTGCGTCTGCGGCGGGCACGCCAGCCGATTGCAATGCGGTCTGCGCTTCCTCGGCGATTTCCTGCGTGCGGGTTGATGAAAGGCCGTGGCTGTTCATCAGCACGACCAGCTTTTCAACCAACCGCGCATCCGCGGCGGTGGAAACCTGGTTGTTCGCCAACGCTGGCAACAAACTGTTGGCCAGCGCTGCCACAGAGTTGGTTGACGGTTTGTTCGCTCCTTGAGCCGTGCCCAACAGATCGGTGGCGAACTGCTGTTTCGCTTCAGCTGTCGCTGCGCCGGCGTGGTGAATGGCTGCGATGTCGGCTTTCAGCCTGGCGATATGCTGCTGGTGCGCGTTCGGTTTGGTGGCAACCGGAGCGGGGCGGGGTGCGGAAGTGGAAAGGCCCGGCGTGGCCGCCGACGGCACGCCTTGCTGGGCGTTGTTGTGGCTGGCGGTTGCCTTGGCTTTTTGTTTGATGATCTGATCAGGTTGCGCGCTGGCAACCGAGGCGCATACGCTGAAAACGATCGCGGTCAGGAGCAGTGATTTCATATCGGGTTTCCTTTTCGCCAACAGTGGTTCGCCGGCGTCAAATGCGTCAATGACCCACGTCGCCCTGATTGGCGAGCAGTGGGTTCTGTTTTTTCCAAAGCGTCAGATAATCCAAGAGGATCTGTTCCGCTTCGTTCAGATTAACGTCCACGGTTGGTGCTTTCTCCTCCGAATCCGCGTCATCGGGTTCGGCGGTAGGGGCCGAGGTCGATTTCGCGGAAACCAGCAGGTTGGTTCCTGAACTCTTGAGTTCAGCGGCGGCGACGGAATTCGTCTTTTGCACGGGCGGTGGCAGTCCAGGTAAGTCCACTTGCTTGAGCGTTAATTCGTAAATCTTTTCATTCGGCTCGGGCCGGGCGAGGAGTTCCTTTTCACGAGCTTTCCGCCGTGCATCGGCTTCATCTTTCTCGGCCAGCCGGAGTTTCAGGTTGAGCGAGACCGTCTTGTCTGCTTGTAGTTTGCGATATTCCTCGATGTCTTCGCGGACGTAAGCGAAATCCTGATTGGTGGCGACGCGTTCGTTGGAGTGTTTCAACAGGTCCGAGAGATACGGCTTCACCAGATTCATCTTGTCAAAGGTCGCCGTGGGAACGATGTCCCAAGGCATGGGATTTTCGAGCGAGCTTTCGCCGATGTCTTTGGAGTAATTCCAACGGGACGGCAGCACGATGTCCGGCACAACGCCTTTCAACTGGGTCGAACCGCCGCTGGCACGGTAGAATTTCCGAATCGTGAATTTCAAAGCGCCAGGCTCTTCCGGATCCGAATCGCTCAACCGTAAAAAGGGTCGCAATGATTGGACCGTCTGGACCGTGCCTTTGCCGTGAGTGGATGAATCCCCAACAATGAGGGCGCGTCCGTAATCCTACAACGCGCCGGCCAGGATTTCTGAAGCGGAAGCGCTGAACCGGCTGGTGAGCACAATCAGCGGTCCGTCGTAAACCACCTTGGGATCGGTGTCCTTGTCGACCTGCAAGTTGCCTTCCATGTCTTTGACCTGAACGACGGGACCGTCCTTGATGAACAGCCCGGTAAGTTTGATCGCTTCTTCCAACGAACCACCGCCGTTGTAGCGAAGGTCGAGGATAACGCCGTCCACGTTTTCCTGTTCGAACTTGGTCAGGAATTTCGCGACATCCACGGACGTGTATTTTCCAAGCACTTCCTTCTTCGTGGTGCTGGCCACGGCGTCGTCCATCATGGGCGCGTAGAATGATGGCAAATTGATGACGCCCAGTCGCTGCATTCCGCCTTTGCCGTTGGGCAGTTCGATGATCTTGCCTTTGGCAGCCTGATCTTCCAACGGAATCTCGTCGCGAATCAAAGTGACCACCGAACGATCGGAGGATTTGCCGCCGGAAGTGAGCGTCAATTGAACCTGTGTGCCTTTGGGCCCGCGGATCATCTGGACGATCTTGGTCAGGCTCATATCGACGACGTCAACGGGTGGCTGATTGCTTTGAGCCACGGCGACGATGTGATCGCCGGGATTGATTTTCTTGCTCTTGAGCGCCGGTCCGCCGGTCAGCAGCCGTTCAATTTTGCAGAAGCCATCTTCCGAACGCAGTTCGGCTCCGATGCCGAACAGTTGCAAATTCATGCTGATCTTGAAGCCGTCGAGTTGTTCCTTGTTGAAGTAATCGGAGTGCGGATCGTAAACGTGGGTCAACGCGGTCAGATAAATTCCGAGCACGTCATTTGAATCCCAATCGCTGAACATGCGCACGGTGCGGTGATAGCGATGGCTCAGTGTGTCCACGATTTCGTCGTGCACCGATTGGGGGGAAGCGGCCTTGCTGATTGCGTTGGTGGAAGCGGGTTTCGAATGCTTGTTCGAGCTGGCCGAAGCGACGTCGTTGGTCATTTTGCCGAGTTCTTCCTGGAGATACTCGAAGCGCAGGCGCTGGCGCCAAAGCTGTTTGGCTGCATCCAAATTCTCAGGGTAGGGCGATTCACGGCGGTCGATCGCGATCCGTTCGTCGGTGTTGAACTTGAAGTTCTCGTGTTTTAACAACTCATCGGCGTAGGCGACACGCTGTTCCATGCGTTCCATGAAACGGTTGAAGATCACGTAGGCTGGCGAGGTGTCGCCAATGCCTTTCCGGGTGACAGTCAAATTGTCCAGGTTGGTCCGGTAACGCTCGAAGTCATTGAGGTCGGACTGGAGAAAGTGCAGGTGCTGCGGATCCAGCGATTCCAGGTAGAAATCTAGAAACTGGCTGGAAATCGAATCGTCGAACACGTGGTGGGAATAGTGATATTGCTCCAGCAACTTGGCGGTGAGGAAAGCAATTCGGCCATCCTCGCTTCCGGGCGCCAGCGGCTTGAAGCTGTTCGTGGTGCTTGCCGGCAGCTCCGTCGCCGTTTCCGCAATGGCGGCGCGAAAGGGTAAAAAATTCAAACAGATGGCGAGCAGCAGAATTCTCGCTCCGAAAAAAATAGAACGGTTCATTTTCTTTGAAAGTCG
>JBQCEJ010000388.1:0-17736 GCA_051960355.1 Verrucomicrobiota bacterium
CGTGCCGGGCAATCATGATGTGCCGCTTTACGATGTCTTTCGCCGGTTCATTTTCCCGTTGAGCCGTTATCATCGCCACATTTCACCGGACGCAAACCCATGTTATCGCGATCGGGAGATGATGGTCGTGGGGCTCAACACCGCGCGTTCCTTGACCTGGCAGAACGGGCGGATTTCCTTCGATCAAATGAAGCTGGCGCAAGCGCTTTTCAACAATGTCAGCGAGCCGCTGTTCAAGATATTGGTGACACATCATCCGTTCATCCCGCCTCCCGGCAAATCTCCCGGAGCTGTCAAGCTCGTGGGCCGAGCGCAAGCTGCCTTGAAAGTGCTCGACTTGTGCGGCGTTGATCTGTTGCTCGCCGGGCATTTGCATCACGGCTACACGGGGGATGTGCGGACTTTTTATCCCGCAACCAAGCGATCCATCATCGTGGCCCAGGCCGGCACCGCCATTTCTCGGCGCGTGCGAAATGAACCCAACGCTTACAACGTGATCGCCTTCAACCACGACACGATTTCAATCGCTGTCCGCATCTTCCGAGACCGGCGTTTCGAAGAATCCGCCATGGTTCGGTATCGGCTCAAGCAACGGGAATGGCACGTGGAGGAGCGATCCTTGCGAACGTAGCGGGCGTTTTCATAGGAGCAGCTGACGTGAGTCGGCTCCATTCGCGCGGCCGTTCCGAGCAACTTAGCTCACGTAAAAGGCGGAAAGCCGCAAACCGGCGCAGTGCCTGAAAAGCGTCAACTCCAGACTTTTCAAACGTCTGCGGCGTCACTAATCTTCCGCTCCTTTTGGGGGCTTGCCACGGATCCAAGGCAGCACTCCCTGAGAATTTTATGGCATTGATTGTTCAAAAATACGGCGGCACTTCGGTCGGCAATACCGATCGCATCAAGAATGTCGCAGCCCGCGTGGCAAAGTATCACGCGCAGGGCGACAAAATCGTCGTGGTCGTCTCCGCCATGAGCGGCGTGACCGACAACCTCATCAAGCTTTCCAAGGAAATCATGCCGCTGCCCAGCGAGCGCGAGATGGACATGCTTCTGGCCACCGGCGAGCAAACCACGATTGCGCTGACCGCCATGGCCTTGCATGCGATCGGCATTCCCGCTGTGTCGTTGACTGGCGCGCAGGCCGGCATCACGACGGATGGGATTCACACCAAAGCCAAGATTCAAAACATTACGCCGCGTCGCGCGCACGAATTGTTAAACGCGGGCAATGTGGTGATCGTCGCCGGTTTCCAAGGTGAGACGTCCGAAGGTCAGATTACCACGCTGGGCCGCGGCGGTTCTGATTTAACCGCCATCGCATTGGCCGCAGCCCTCAAAGCCGATCTGTGCCAGATTTATACTGACGTCGATGGTGTTTATACCGCTGATCCGCGCATTGTGCCGGCAGCCAAGAAGCTGAATGAAATTTCCTACGACGAAATGCTGGAACTGGCGAGCCTTGGGGCCAAGGTGATGCAGTCGCGTTCGGTCGAGTTTGCCAAGAAATTTGGTGTCGTGTTTGAAGTCCGCTCCAGCCTCAACGAAAATCCAGGAACCATTGTGAAAGAAGAAACCAAAAGCATGGAAGGCGTCGTCGTCCGCGGCGTCTCGCTCGATAAGAATCAAGCCAAGATCACGCTGGTCGGCGTTCCCGACAAACCGGGCGTGGCCGCGCGCATTTTCAAAGCCCTGGGCGAGGCCACGGTCAACGTGGACATGATCGTGCAGAACATCAGCCATGGCACCGGCACGCCGGCCACGGACATTTCCTTCACGCTGGACAAGCCCGACCTGCTCAAAGCGCGGAAAGTGATCGACGTCTTGAAACAGGAAATAGGTTTCAAGGACCCGATTGTTGCCGAGCAGATTGGCAAGCTTTCGGTCGTGGGCGTCGGCATGAAGAGTCACACCGGCGTCGCGGGCAAGATGTTCGAAACCCTGGCCAACGAAGGCGTGAACATCGAAATGATTTCCACCAGCGAAATCAAGGTGTCTGTGGTGATCGATCTGGCCAAAGGCGAGCAAGCCATGAAAGCCGTGCACGCGGCCTTTCTCCAGAGCTGAGATTTATTTCGATCACACTGACGGCGACCTCAGGTGAGGTCGCCGTCAGTGTTTCAAGCTCAACGGAGGGCTTTTTTCAGCGCGGCAAAATAGCGTTTCGCAATCTTCTGTTCGCCACTTTCGTTCGGGTGGGTTCCATCAAAGGTGTCCTTGCGGACATTGAAACCGCCGGCAAGGTTCACCAGTTGGATCTGCGTGCCCTGCTTCTTTTCGATCTTTGCGACTCGCTTGATCGCGCCCTTCAGCAACGACATGCCGCGCCGGTTCTGGTTCAGAAACGGGGTGGGTTTGGCCATCAGGATCAAGACATTCGGGTTCACCTGCCGCAGATGGTCGATGATGAAGAGCAGGTTGGTTTCGGATTGGTCCGCCCCGATATCGTCCTGAACGTCGTTGGCGCCCAGGTCGAGCAACACGATGTCCGGCACCGTGGCCGCGGCAATCGAATCGATGTATTGCGCGCCGTCCGACGAGGTCCAACCGGGATGTCCTTCATGGACCTGGTTGTAATCGGTTTTATCGGGCTGACCGTCGGCAACGCCATACTGTGTGCCGACGAACGTCACGTCATAATTCGCTGCCATCAAGCTCTGCCACAGCCAGTAGCGGAAGCTGGAGTAGGGAGCGAATGACGACGTCACCGAATCTCCCAGCGGCAAAATACGGGTTTGGGCCTGAACCGCTACGGTGCCCAGCAAACAACAGAGAATTGTCAGAATCAGACTAGAGCCTTGCTTTTTCATGCAACGACTCTAGGAAAACTGTTCCGCTCCAACCAATGGAGCAATCTACCAATACCGCTTGGGGTCAATTCCCGATTCCATCGTCGGCGCGCCCTTGGAAACGAACGGGTTGCGCGGGCACTTTGCAGGATTCATTTTGGCGATTTTGCAAGTTAAGGTTCAAAACATTTGACCCTTTTTGGGGCCTTTGCTAGCGTTCGGACGTGAATCGCAACCTGAACCTGCTGCTTACGAACGCGCTGCTGAACAGCGCGGCAGTCGGGTTTTGATTTGTTCGCCAGATTTCACAAAACCCCACTGCCAGACCGGCAGTGGGTTTTTTGTTTGCCTCACTGCCTCTGGCGCTAACAATAAGCGAAATAACATGCTCAAGAATCCATCCACGAAATACCGACCGTTCCCGCCGGTGTCGTTGCCCGACCGGCAATGGCCCAATCGCGTGCTCACCCAGGCGCCCCGCTGGTGCAGTGTGGACCTGCGCGATGGAAATCAGGCCTTGGCCGTTCCCATGAACGTGAGCCAGAAGCTGGAGCTGTTTCAAGCGCTCGTGAAATGCGGTTTCAAGGAGATCGAAGTAGGATTTCCCTCCGCCTCCAACACGGAGTTCACGTTCAACCGCCGGCTCATCGAAGAGAACCGCGTTCCGGACGATGTCTGGCTCCAGGTGCTCGTTCAGGCGCGCGAGGATTTGATTGAGAAAACGGTTCAATCCTTGATCGGTGCGAAAAAGGCAATCATTCACATGTACAACTCCACCTCGCCCGCGCAGCGGCGAGTGGTCTTCGGCATGTCCAAGGAACAGATTGTCCAGGTGGCCGTGCGCGGCGCCAAAATGGTCAAGGACCGTTTGTCGCGTCTGGAAGGAACGGAAGTGACGCTCCAATACTCACCGGAAAGTTTCAGCGGCACGGATATGGAATTCGCCAAAGAAATTTCGGAAGCAGTAATGGACGTCTGGCAGCCCACGCCCGATCGCAAGATGATCCTGAATCTGCCGGACACGGTGGAAGTGGCGATGCCGAACGTTTACGCGGATCAGATTGAATGGATGTGCCGCAACATCAAAAACCGCAATTCGCTCGTGATCAGCCTGCACACGCACAACGACCGCTCCACTGGCGTCGCGGCCACGGAACTGGGCTTGCTCGCGGGCGCCGAGCGCGTCGAAGGCACGCTCTTTGGCAACGGCGAACGCACCGGCAATCTCGACATCATCACTGTCGCGATGAATCTCTACATGCACGGCATTTCGCCGAAGCTCGACTTCAGCGACATCAATGCCGTGCGCGAAGTTTACGAACGTTGCACCGGAATGACGGTTCCGCCGCGTCATCCGTACGCCGGCGAACTTGTCTTCACTGCTTTCAGCGGTTCACACCAGGACGCCATCAAGAAAGGTTTGGCGGAACGGGAAAAAGATAAACGCGAGTTCTGGGATGTGCCTTATCTCACACTTGATCCCGCCGATATCAGTCGCGAATACCGCGAGGTCATCCGCGTCAACAGCCAGTCTGGCAAAGGCGGTGTGGCGTATCTGTTGGAAAGCGAGTTCGGCATTCAGTTGCCTAAAGATCTGCAGCGCGAATTTGGCCCCATCGCCAATGACGCCGTCGATCGGCTCGGACGCGAAGTTCAGGCCGTGGAACTCAAAGACATGTTCTGGAAGGAATACATCGAGCGGCAGACGCCGTGGGAATTGGACGGTTTCGAAACGGAAAGTCGCAACGGCACCGTGCGTTGCCGCGCCCGCGTGAGCCAAAACGGGAAGTCGATTGAGTTTTCAGGTGAAGGCAATGGACCTTTGGCGGCGCTGGTTCATGGCTTCACCACGATCGGCGTGCCGCGATTTGAAATCTCCAACTACAGCGAACATTCGCTGGGTTCCGGTGAAGGCGCCGCCGCGATCGCCTACATTCAAGTGAAACAGCAGGACGGTCGGACACGCTGGGGCGCGGGAGTGGATACCAACATCGAACTCGCCTCCGTCAAGGCTGTGTTGAGCGCGCTCAACCGGTCGTAGTTGAAAACCCCAAATTCAGGGCGCTCGTGCACTGGCCGCACGGGCGCCTTCTCTTTTTTCACGATGCAGAGCAAATCCCGCACTTTGCGGCTTTGCGTGAGGCGAGTCTGATCTGAACTGCACGCCCGAAAAAAGGGTTGAATTGCGTTTGAAGCGAACCGGTTTTCCGCCGTTCTTCTCCAAGGTTCTGCCCAATTCGGGGTGAATACCTCCTATCGGCAATTGGACTCTCTAAACTACGTTCAGAGTATGCCTGAGGGAACTCCAAGCAAACGGAAGCCGAGCGCGGCATTTATGAAGCCGGTTCAACCGGACCAGAAGCTTGCTGCCATCATCGGTGCTGACCCCGTCCCGCGGACCGAAGTAACCCGCAAACTGTGGGACTACATTCGAGCCCACAATCTGCAGGACCCAACCAACAAAACGCGCATCAATGCCGACGAGAAACTCAAACAGGTCTTTGATGGCCGCGAGCAGGTCACGATGTTTGAAATGACCAAGCTGGTTTTTCATCACGTGCAGTAATCCCCTGCCCGCAAGAAGCGTGTCAACGCTGCACCCGTGCGCTGCCACCTTTCACCAGCGCTTCCACTTCCTTGAGCGACGCCATTGACGTATCGCCCGGCGTGGTCATCGCCAATGCACCGTGAGCCGCGCCGTATTCCACCGCTTTCTGCGGATCGTTGAATTTCAAAAAACCGTAAACCAGCCCGCTGGCAAAACTGTCCCCGCCGCCCACGCGATCGAGAATCTCAAGGTCTTCACGGTTCGGTGCTTCATGGAACTTTCCGTCCGCCCAGCAAATTGCGCCCCAGTCATTGCGGGTTGCGGAGCGCACCGCGCGCAGGGTCGTGGCGGTCACTTTGAAGTTCGGAAAGTCCTTTACCGCTTTCTCAATCATTCGCTTGAACGCCGTGACATCAATGTGGCTGAGGTGTTCGTCGGCGCCTTCCACTTCAAAGCCCAGGCAGGCCGTAAAGTCTTCTTCATTGCCGATCATCACATCCACGTTCTTGGCGATCTCGCGGTTCACTTCCTGCGCGCGTTTCTGTCCGCCAATGCTTTTCCAAAGCGACGGACGATAGTTCAGGTCGTAGCTGACGATCGTGCCATGGCGCTTGGCGGCTTGTACCGCTTCAATAACAAGCTTCGGCGTGGTATCACTCAGAGCCGCAAAGATGCCTCCCGTGTGCAGCCAGCGAACGCCAACCTTGCTAAAAATGTGGTCCCAATCGAAATCACCGGGCTTGAGCTGGCTGGCAGCGGTGTTGCCGCGATCGGGAATCCCCACCGCGCCACGCACACCAAAACCGCGCTCCGTGAAATTCAACCCGTTGCGAGTGACTCGACCCACGCCATCAAACGGCAACCATTTGATAAACTCGGTTTCGACGCCGCCTTGCAGAACGAAATCTTCCAGCAACCGGCCCACGTCGTTGTCCGCGAAAGCCGTGGCCACGGCGGTCTTCAGTCCAAAGCAGCGGCGCAGACCGCGAGCGACATTGTATTCACCGCCACCTTCCCAGGCGCGGAACTCGCGCGCGGTGCGAACGCGACCTTCGCCAGGGTCCAGTCGCAGCATGATTTCCCCGAGCGAAAGGAGATCGTATTTGCAGGAGCCAGCGGGTTTGATTTCAAGAGTTGCCATAGTGATTGTTTAATTGCCAAATCGGACGGACCTGAATTTGTGAGGAAATGGGGGTTGACTCAAATTCTTTTTCACCGAGGCACCCGCACTGATTTTTCCTTCGCTCGCTCCGCAGTGAAGCACGATTTGCAAACGGGCGTTAAAACCGCTGAACAACATCCACTCCCTAAGCTCCCTCGGAACATTCATTTGCTTTCACCTGTACCCTGTGATTAGTTAGGGCGCTGACCGCCGGCAGGATGCCTGCGTAAGAAACAATTTATGCAAACGACGACTCAAGAAAGCACGATCACGCAAAAGACCAAAGAACTTTGCCAGGCGATTCTGGACCAGCCCGATATGATGGCCGCGCGCCAGCGCATCGAAGCCTTCATCGCCAATGACAATGCCAAAAGCTTGTATGAAGGCCTGATGGCCAAGGGTCAGGAGCTCCAGCAAAAGCAGCAGCAAGCTCAAACTCTGACGCCCGAAGAAATCGCTGCGTTTGAGAAGGATCGTGAAGCGCTGATGAACAATCAGGTCGCGCGCGGGTTCCTCGATGCCCAGGAGGAATTTCATGGCGTGCATGAGAACATCAACAAGTACGTCAGCAAGACCCTGGAACTCGGACGCATGCCCACCGAAGCCGATTTCGAATCCGGCGAATGCGGTCACGGCTGTGGCTGCGATCACAACCACTAAAAGTCCGTTCATTTCAATCTGCGGCGCCCTTCAACCGAAGGGCGCTTTTTTTTGGAATATCCTTCCTCGGGCGTATATTGCCTTGTCTCCTCCTGCGGGAGGAAAAATCTGCGTGACTAAAAAAGCGCAGTGAAAGGTTGTATGTCACACATTGAAATTTCCAACGAGGAACAAGAGCTCCTGACGGATGTTCTGGATAACGATTTGTTACAGCTTGAAGTCGAGATCGAACGCACCGATTCGCATGATTTCAAAGAAGGGTTGAAACACCGCCGCGACGTTCTGAAAGGGTTGTTAAACAAAGTCACCCAGCCGATTCAGACGCTCGCCTAAGCGCAACGCGTTCGCCAAAGTTGGAGGTCGCCGATTCCGCTTCAACTGATCAAGAGCAAACGAGCCGGCTCTCCGGGCAACGTTTCGGGCGCGCGATGAACGCAAGGCGGCACGGGATTGTCCGGCCATTCTGTTGCAATGCGCCAAAGGTTGCCCAAGCCGAACGAAAAAGGCCGCGCTTCTGGAGTTGGCGCATAGTGCAAATCGTAGCAGTATTCAGTCAGGTATTGGCGAAACAGAACGTCGTCCTGCCCGCCGAACTGCTTGAGGAGTTCGGCGCGGGTGACAGCATTGTCCACACGCCGTTGCGCCTCGTCGTTACGCAACCCTTCGCTAGCAGGGCCGTGATAAGTGCATAGATACGTATCGGTTTCCACGGGCGCGCTGTCGGCGTGAAACGAGAACACGTCGGTGGCAACTGGCCCCGAATTCTCATCCCGGGGATAGCCGTGAATGCAATTCAACAAGGGATCGAGATCGTGCGCTTGAAGCAATCGTTGATCTTCCAGCATGATTTCAACGGCCGCCCGGCCTGCGGCACTCAGAGGCAGGCTCAACAATTTATCTTCGGCGAGAACAGTGATGCCCTCGCCGCGACCGAGGAGCCTCACCACTTCGCTGAAATCTCCGGCTAACGTGCGCACCCAACAGAGGGCGTTGATCCCGCTGGCAAACGGAGTCGCGACGAGTTCTTGGAAACTGTTCACGCGCTTGATTCGGGCGTAATCGAGCGGCAGGCTGAAAGATGACATGCGAGGCCTCAGCCTAGGACAAAGCAACTTCGGAGTCGAGGCTCACAATGTCCCAAGCCGCGTATGGGCGCAACTTGGCACCCGCACCAAGCATTGAGAGGGGCTGAGTCGTTTATCGAGCGACGAATTGCGGATGAATGCTTAAAACCCTCATGAAATCAGGGGGAAAACGGTTTGGCGCTGAATTGCCTGTGTTCAAAGCTCTTCTGCACGCAGAACAGATGGTGCGGGTGTCAAGTTGCCCCACGCCGCGTGTTATCCGTGGTTTAAAAATGCTTCGGCAGGGTACGTTTAGCCGGCGCACGTCGAGCGTTGCTAGGATCGAAGTTCCGAAATGCCTACTTGCGTCGTCTTCCCAAGACGCTACGGTGAGCGCAATGAGGTTCGCTGATCGTGAGTGCGTGAATGCAGCGATCACTTTTTGAAGCACAAACAACCAGAATCAAACTCCTATGAACACAAAGTCCTCCATCCGATTCGCCACGTTAGCCGTAATCGTTGTCTCAGCCCATTTACTGTGGGCCGCCGCCAAACCTGAGGAAGCAGCACAGAAAGCCGCCGAGCGATGGCTGGCCCTGGTGGACAGTGGAAAATTCGCCGAAAGCTGGAAAACGGCCGCCGGCTATTTCCAAGCGGCTGTCTCTCAGGAGCAATGGGAACGTCAGATTGGCGCGGTTCGCAAGCCGCTGGGCGATCTGGTTTCGCGCAAGCTCAAGAGCGCCAAATACACGAAGTCACTTCCGGGAGCACCGGATGGTGAATACGTCGTCTTGCAGTTCGACACGTCCTTCAAGAACAAGAAAACAGCGGTTGAAACCGTGACGCCAATGCTCGACAAGGACGGCAAGTGGAAGGTTTCCGGCTATTTCATCAAGTGATCTGCCACGCACTCTGGCCACTTTGAACGACCAGAGTCAGCGAAAGCGAACTTGAACCATGGCTCAGGATCAGCGAACCTTTCCCAATGAAATTCCTTGGTGCAATTTTCGCTTTCGCTGTGATGGCTTTGATTTTGGGTTGGGGCATTTTGCAAGCCGTCCACGGCAGCTATTGGCTGCTCGCGGGTGGCTTTCTTGGTTATCTTGCGCTGCTGGGCAAGATCGGCTGCCTTCCCCCGAAAACACACTGAATCGAGCCTTGCGGCCAATTCAATCGCGCCTGCCACTCCCGATCAGATAGCCCAATAAAACGCCGACCAGAGCCGCGTAGCCGATACTCGCCCAAGTGTTTTCGTGGACGTAATCATCGGTCACTTTGCCAACGTTGCGAGCTGTTTGACCCGCTTTCTTTTGCCAGTCTTGAAGTCTGTTAGTCATATCGGATGCTTTCATGGCCGCAACATAGGTCGATCGAAATCTGATTCAAAGTAGGGCTGCTACCCCAAAATAACAGAGTCGTTGCGGAGGCGTGGCTCGAGAAAAAATTCTATGCGCGCAGTCATTCAACGGGTCTCAGAAGCAAAGGTCGCTGTTGACGGCAAAATCTGCGGCGCCATTCAACACGGGTTACTCGTCCTGCTGGCGATCGAAGAAATCGACAGCGCAAATGACATCGAATGGCTGAGCGGAAAAATCATTCGGCTCCGCGTGTTCGAAGACGAGGCCGGTGTGATGAACCGTTCCGTCCAGGAAACGAAGGGCGACATCCTGCTAATCAGCCAGTTCACCTTGCTCGCCAGCACCAAGAAAGGGAATCGCCCGTCCTACATCCGCTCCGCCAAACCGGAAATCGCCATCCCGCTTTACGAGAAGTTCATCGCACGAATGACACTGGATTTCGGGAAAGCGATCCAGACCGGCCGATTCGGCGCCGACATGCAGGTGAGCCTTACAAATGACGGCCCCGTGACGATCATCATTGACTCGAAGCTGCGGGAGTAAAGTCGCCAAGTCGCCCGAAGCCCATACTGATCTTTCACGCACGCGGCAGTCGCACCGTAAACACCGTCCCCTTCCCCTCTTCACTCGCGACTTCAATACTTCCGCCGTGCGCCTCAACCATCGCCTTTGAAATCGCCAGGCCCAGCCCGGAGCGTCCTTGAGAACTTGTTCGCGCCGGATCGGCCCGATAAAAGCGCTGGAAGACATGCGGCAAATGTTCCGGTGCAATGCCCGGTCCGCTGTCCGCCACTTCCAGGATTGCGAAATCTCCATCACCACGCGTTGCAATCCGAATCTCTCCGCCCTCGTGATTGTAGTGAACCGCGTTTGTCAGCAAGTTCGTGATGACTTGTCCGAGCCGTTCAGAATCGCCGATGGATTCGGCCGTGGAAAAGTCGGTGCGAATCTGGATGTTTCGGTCCGCCGCCAAAGGCCGGATCAGTTCCACGCAATCCGCCGCCGTGCGCGCGAAATCAAAGGCGTTGCGTTTCATCGTTTACTGGCCCGCATCCAACCGCGCGAGTTCCAGCAGCGATTCCAGCAAACGCCGCATGCGTTGCGCCGAACGCTGGCAGGCTTCCACGGTTTCGCGATACTCCGCCGCGCTCCGCTCGCGATGGAGCGCGGTCTGGGTTTGTGTCAACATCACAGAAACTGGCGTGCGCAATTCGTGAGCCGCGTCGGAAGCGAATTGCTGTTGCTGCGTGAACGCCGCTTCCAATCGCGTGAACGTCGAATTCAAAACACTGGCGAGCTGACCCAATTCGCTCTCGGTTTCAGCCACATCAATCCGTTGGGACAAATCACCCGCAGCGATCTTCAACGCCGCCGCGCTGATTCCCTGAATCGGGCGAATGGCGCGACTGGCCAGCCACCAGCCTCCGGCAAGGCCAAGCAAAAGAATGATTCCGCCCACGGAAAACAAAATCCAAGAGGTCCGGCGCAACTCAGCCAGCTCCGGCTTGATGGATCGGCCGACCAGCACGACCTCGCCGCGAGCAAACACGAGCACCTCACGAAATACCCCACGCATGCGGGCGGGCTCGGGCGGACGCGGGCCCGACTCGCGCATGGGACCTTGATCTTGCAAGTCCGGCTCAGATTCGGGATCGAAGGCAACATTTGTCGGCGCATGGCTGGACCGCGCCAGTTCCTTTCCGTCCGGAGTCCAGATCACGAAGTAGAATCCGTTGGTGTCGGTTTCATCAAATAGCGCGGCGAACCTTGCCGGCAAACGAAAGTTTCCTTCATTGTCTCGAAACCGTTCTGACGGACGCAGCGGCGGTCGGTCCCGACGCGGACCCATCGGACGACGTTCTTCGGCCGCTTTTCCACCCGGAGTATCGAACGGGTGGAAACTCCCATCGTCCGGCCCCGGCCCGCGTGGTGGCGGATTCGAGGCATTGGCCAACGCACTCAGGCGGCGATGCAATTCATCGTCAATTCGCCGGAACACCCGGTTGCTCTCCAATTGATACGCCGTGACGCCAAAGCCGACCAGCACGGCGATCAGGATCAACCCGTACCAGATTTGCAGCCGCCAGCGTATGGATTGGAAAAACATGATCAGCCTTCAATGCAATAACCATGGCCGCGCCGGGTCGTGATAAATTCCGCGCCCAGTTTCTTGCGGATGTTGGAAACATGAACGTCCAGCAGATTGGAAAGCGTGCTGTCATCCTCGTCGAAGAGATGCTCGTAAAGCGTGGTGCGGCTCACGACTTCACCGCGGTGCAAGGCAAGAAATTCAACGAGCGCGTATTCCCGGGCGGTCAGCGTCACCGGCTGGCCCGCATGCGAAAGAGTGCGCGCGGCTGTATCCACTACCACCTTGCCGATTTCGATCACGTTGCGCGTTTGTCCGGCGCTGCGGCGAATCAACGCCCGGACTCGCGCCAGCAACTCTGAGAGATCAAACGGTTTGATCAGATAATCATCCGCGCCGCTGTCCAGTCCACGAACCCGATCACGGGTTTGATCCCGCGCGGTGAGCATTAAGACCGGAGTTTTTTTTTCCTGGCGCAGCTTCTGCAAAATTCCCCAGCCATCCAATTTGGGCAACATCACATCCAGCACAATGGCGTCGTAGTTCCAGCTTTCGGCTTTGTACAATCCATCCTCGCCATCGGCCGCCGTATCCACGGCGTAACCTTCCTCACGCAGCGCCTGGGCGAGGCTGCTGAGCAGATCCGGTTCATCTTCGACAATCAGAAGTCTCATGTTTCTCGGCTGGAGAATACCGGGCCGATTCCCCCGGTGCAGTTGAATTCTCCCACCAGAAACTAGGCCGGCCAACCTTAAGGACAGATGAAGAAAAGAATTTCAAAATGCCTTTCATCTTCACGTCGCCTTAAGGTTCACTCGCGTAGAGTGGCACCATGAAAACAAGACTGCGTGCGATTGAAAGTGCGGCATCACATCTGATGCAGCCAATCGCTTGCAGCAATCCAAGGAAAGGATCCAGTATGAAAAGTTATCGCATAGCTATCATTGTCGCTCTCGCCATCGCTGGCTCGGCATTCTCCCTCGCCGCTCAGGATGGCGGACAAAACCCCAATGGCCAACGCCCTCCCGGTGGCCCTGGCGGCCCCGGCGGTCCTGGTGGCCGTCAAATGCAGCCCCCGCCCTTGATTGCAGCGCTTGACGCCAATCATGACGGTGTCATCGACGCCAATGAAATCGACAACGCATCGGCTGCACTCCGCACACTGGACAAAAACGGCGACGGCAAGTTGACGATGGAAGAACTTCGTCCAGCTCGTCCACAGGGCGGCGGCCCTGACGGTCAGGGTCGAGGTCAGGGCCAGAACCAACCCCGCGGTCCGCGTGGCGGTCATCAAGGTCCTCCCGGCGGACGCCCCAACCAAGACGGCCCGCCCCAAGGCAACGACCAACAGTTCTAATCCGCTCTAACCAGCAACGCCAGATTGCTGCGGCAATCTGGCGTTTGGCTTTTCGAAGATCATAGAGAAGCACCGAAACTCCGCACTACTTCGGCTGCAGCTTCGGTTTCGGTTTCCACGTGAGCACTTGCCCATCGGCAGTCAGTCTGCGGGCGAGCCGAGAGTAATTGACCCGCTGAACGGGCACCGCGTCATCAATGGCAAAAGCCGCGGCCGTTGCCGCCGATTCGCCTGCCATCATGAAAACCGGTTCCATTCGCGTGGAGCCAAAGGCGATGTGACTGGCGGAAATGGCGAAGGTGACAAACACATTCTCGCATTCACCCACGCGGGGCACGATTGAACGATAAGAAATCGCATACGGCTGAGGCACGCGAATCTGCACGTCGCCTTCGTTCTGCACAAAACCGTTTTTGACGATGCGCTGGATGTTGTGCGAATCCATGTTGTAAGAGCCAAGGCAGATCGAATCAAAGGCGCTACGCGTGCCCTGGCAATCGGCTTGGGTTATCACATAATCGCTCACCATGCGCCGAGCTTCGCGCACGTAAATCTGTGGCGAATAGCCGCCGGTCTCCTGCCATTCATCGCGGCACGGACCCCAGGTCGACATTTCAGCGCGCAGCCCGGAAGGGGAGCGCGGACTCGTAGCGAGGTAATGAATGAAGCCCTGCGTGTATTCGAGATGTTCGCGATCCAACTTCGCTCGCGCCTCATACGTGTTCGTCGGATAGGTCCAATTCATGCCGATGTAATCTGTTGAGAACGCCCCGTTGTTGTTCATGTCCGTCTTGCCATTCGGCATGGCTTTGATGTTGAAAAAGGAGTTCAAGCTGATCTTTTCACCAGCAGCAACGCGGGCATCGAGCAGACGCCCGAGCAGTTCATAGCGCGTGGGATCGTAATTTTTCGGCACCACATGCGGGAGCCGATTGGTCGCGTTCTGAGTGAAACACAGTCGATAGTTGAACGCTTGAATGCGTTGATCGCCGTCGCCCGGGCTTCCGCCGGTGCCGGATTGAATGAACGGAAGCAGGCCGCTCGCCGGTTGGCCGGGCACAACGTAAGGATCGACGTCCACGGTAAATTGATGCTTTGGGGTATTGGCGCGAATGCCGTTGAGCGGTTCGTTGTAAACATTCGTGCCTTCCCGACCAAAGGTGAAGCTGACGTTGGCCATCGCCATCAGATCTCCTTCGTAGGTGGAGTCGATGAACATCTTGGCCCGATAAACCGTGCCATCTTCCATTTTGATTTCGCTGATGCGCCGCCCTGCTTTCGTAACGGAGGCGAGGCGCTGATGCCAGCGCGGTTTGACTCCCACTTCCCCCAGCCAGCTTTCATAGATCCGCCGGGCCACGTGCGGTTCGAAGTTGAAAGATTCCTCCAATCCGTAATGCCGCCCCACGCGCTGATAAAATTCACGCGATAACCCACCGATGGAATCAATGTTGCCCACATCCGTTGCCCCCAGGCCGCCTGAAGACAATCCACCCAGCTGATCGTCGAACACCGCCAGTGAAACGCTTTTTCCCATGCGGATCCCCTGCACGGCTGCGATCACGCCGCCGGACGTTCCCCCATAGACACAGATGTCGGTTTCGATCACAGCGCCACGGACCAACTCAGCCGCGAGCAGCGAACCGAACAAAAACCACCGGATAGTCAGCACAGTTAACTTCATGTTGAGGTCACAATGAAATCAACTCGCTCAGAAAGAAATAAAAAATGAAGGGCCTTGGGATTGTAGCAGCGGACACGAGTCCGCTCTGATCTGGTTTCTCCAGAGTCTCGGCGGATCAACTCTCGCGCCGCAATGTTCCGCCGATCAGAATTCGGCACCGCAGGCCACCTCGCCCCCGCAGCCATGCTTCCGCTCCCCGCCCCAGCGCGGCGTTCATCCAGTAACACGGCCGGCATTCTTCCACACCTTCAAGGCAGACGTCCTGTACTTGGAATCGCTTTCCGAGCAACGCCGGCAGGTCCGCCCCACGCACAAACACATTCCGACGCGTTGCTTGCGGCAGGGCGCCGGCTAGGTTCAAGTCACGGCGCAAACCTTCCAATACTTCCATCGCAAAGAAAGTGATCTGGCCCTTGTAGTTTTCTTTATGGTCAAAGAAGCGGTCGCCGCGAATGCCACGACCCGCCACGCACTCAAGTTCAGTCGCCGCAACCATCGGGAGCTCGCCCGCAGGCTGGCCGTGACGACCAAAGAAATTGTGTCCGGACGAAATAAAGAGCTGCTCGACTCTCATGAAATCAGTGCCACCTCGGAAGCAGACCGCGTCGTGCGTTCAGGCTGAAGCAGCTTTTGCCGGGCGGGCTGGAACGAGCGGAACGATCCGCGGACGCGCGAGATGGGAAATGATCTTTCCGACATTCACGACGAGCACCAAAACGCTGGCGGCAAAGCAGATCGAACCCAACCGCACCCCGAGTTCGCTCTGGCTCAGAATGCCCGCGCTGATAACGCCCAATCCCACGAGAAAACTCCAATAGCCGACCATCTGCAACCGATGCGAATACATCTCCGCCAGCGACGGAACTTTCGCGCGCCCGATGTGCTTGCTGTAAATTCCAAACCAGACGAGGAACGGGATGATCTTGTAAAGCATTCCAACAATCGCGAACGACACGACGCCGATCAAACCGAGGAATCCGTAGAGATTTTCCAATTGGCCCGTGAAAGGATTGAGCGGCAGCCCGGGCCATGACAGCGTGAGCGACAAAACGGCAAGCGGGATGAGCAATGCAACCGCGGTCAGGAAATAGCGAATGCCCCAGTCGAGCGCGCGGCGTTTCCGAGCGCGGACAATTGCAATCAGTTCCCATCCATAGAGCAACAGCGCCGCGACACTCACGAGCGCAAAGGCGAATTTCCAGGGACTGCGCAGCAAAATTGTGAAGAACGAACCGGCCAGGCCAAGGTTCAGCAACGCCACCGAGGCCCTTGCCCGCCTGACGCTCTGAACTTCGCTCAAGGTAAACATCGGGATGAGTTTGTAGGAGACCCCCACAATCAGCATGGTGAAAAATCCGACGCCGCCGAGATGCGCGTGCGCGTGCATCGCGCTGATGGCGTCGAAGTGCGAGACAAACCCGGCGAGCGAGTGCAGCGCACTGACGAGCACGCCGACAGCCCCGACGGTCGCCAGCCCTTCCGTCGATTCATAAGTGCATTTGCCGACTGCAATTGAGAGGCCGGCACAGACCGTGAACGAAATCCAAAACAACGCTGCGGCGATCGCCGTGGCGGTAACATTCCAACGAGGCACACGCCACAACGTCCGGGCGATGTTGAACACAAACAGACCAACGCCAACCGCCAGGATCGCGCCAAAGTGTCCGACTTGTTTCATGTTCCAGGCGCGGAACATCCAAACCATTCCCATGAAGCCAACCAGATGAAACCCAATTTGCACGCGAGCCAGGCGTTCGCTGTAGAGTTTGGTTTCCAAAGCGACGGGCACAAGTTGATACATCGCACCCATCACGATGGAACAAATCCAACCGAGCACGAAGAGATGCGTCAGCGCAATGACGGATTGGTTGTAATGATAGGACGCCAGCACCGAAGGCTGAACGATCAGCCAGATCGCGCCAACGAACAGTGCCGTCAATCCGGCCAGCATGAACGCGAGCGGCAGTTTGATCCCGGGTGCATTGGCGACCTGCGGCGACGTCGCCGAAACTGGGCGCGCGGGCGCAGCCTTAGCGGCGCCGGATAATGGTAATGAAGCTTCCATCGGTTTGCTCCCGAGAATCACCCGTGAATCCACGGGTTTCGAGTTGAGCGTAAAGGTGCATCGGACGTCGATCGGTGTGCGCGCGCAATTCAGCGCCGTCACGCAAGGTCTCGATCGCTTCGAGAATTGTCACCAGCGGCTGCGGTGGTTCGAGCCCCCGCGCATCCAACGCAATCACCTCCGTGGCTTGCGCGGGAGAATTCGGGCTGGCCTTGGCGATGTTCGATTCGGGCGCTGCCTCGGCGGTTGATGTTACACTGCTGCGCGAGAATCGCACTTGCCAGTCGCCGTCCGCGATCTTTTGAGCCGCGTGAGTGAAACCCTGCCGGGCCAGCACGTGAAACAAAGGCTCCGGCTCAAACGGCGCGAGCAGCAGGAGATCGGTCCCGGGCTTCAAAGCCGCGACGGCAGCCATGATTTTGGAGAACGGCTCACGTCCGGCTCGGATGTCTTCCCGAACGTCCACGATCAAAGTGTTTTCGCTCATGTGTTGATTTTGGCTTGGAGAATTGAAACCGCGTTCTTGTTTTCGAGCACGCCAGGAACCGCGACTTTTTCCGGTGCCTTGGTCAACGTCAGCAACATGGAAAATGGCCGTGTGGCTTTGACCGCGTGACGGAGGTTTGGCGGCATGTAAATCAGGTCGCCCGCTTTCGCCAGATGCGGTTTGCCGTCGAGGCTGAATTCACATTCGCCGCTGAGAATCTGAATCACAGCCTGCTGTGTCGAAGTATGCTCCGTCAGTTCCTGGCCTTCAGCGAAGCCGAAAAGCACAACGCGCGTGGTGTCGGTGCGCAGCAAGGTTCGGCTGACAATTCCATTGGCGGCAAATTTGGTTTCATCGGCCAGCGAAACAATTTTCTCGTGCGCCGGATCAATCAAAGGTTTCTCGCTCATGCGCAAAGTGTCGCACGAGCCCGCCCGGGTAAAATTGATGCAAATCAAAGAAATACCGGATTGCCC
>JBQCEJ010000389.1:0-12623 GCA_051960355.1 Verrucomicrobiota bacterium
CGAACGGTCTAGCGACCAACGAAGCCGAGGCGCTAGAAGCCTCGCGCAGGCTTGGTTATCCCGTGCTGGTGAGGCCGTCCTTCGTGCTTGGTGGGCGCGCCATGCAGATCGTTTATTCGGACAGCGAACTGCAGCATTATATGCGCTTCGCGGTTGAAGCTTCGCCGGAGCGCCCGGTGCTCGTGGATAAATTTCTCGAAGACGCCACGGAAGTGGATGTGGATTGCATCGCGGACGTCGGTCACGCGAACGGCGGCACCATCATCGTCGGCGGCATGCTCGAGCACATCGAATTTGCGGGTGTGCATTCCGGCGACGCCGCGATGGTTCTGCCGCCGCACACGCTTTCGGAGAAGGTGATTCAGACGATTCGCGATTACACCCACGCGATGGCTCGCGAGCTCAAGGTCATCGGCTTGATGAACGTGCAATATGCCGTCAAGGGCGACACCGTTTACGTTCTTGAAGTCAACCCGCGCGCTTCCCGCACGGTTCCATTTGTCAGCAAGGCAATCGGCTTTCCGCTCGCCAAACTGGCGGCGAAAGTCATGGCGGGAAAAACGTTGAAGGAGCTGGGTTTCACTGAGGAAGTCTGGCCGAAGTATTGGGCGGTCAAGGAATCGGTGTTTCCGTTCAACCGCTTTCACGGACAGGACATTTTGCTCTCGCCGGAAATGCGTTCCACGGGCGAAGTCATGGGTCTTGATGTCGATCTCGGCACCGCTTACGCCAAATCGCAGATGGCTGCGGGCGCGTCGCTGCCTTTGGGCGGTCGCGTGTTCATCAGCGTCAGTGATGCGCACAAAGACGAAGCCGCGGACGTGGCGAAATCCTTTTCCGACCTCGGTTTTGAACTGGTGGCAACCGGCGGCACGGCGACCGTTTTGGAGAAAGCCGGTTTGAAAGTGGAACGCATTCACAAGCTGCAGGAAGGCCGGCCCAACGCCATCGATCTGCTGAAGAACAAAGAAATCCAGCTCGTGATCAACACGCCTTCGGGCCAGGTGCCGCGCGCGGATGAAGTGAAGATTCGCACAACCGCCGTTTACACCGGCACGCCGATCATGACGACGCTCAGCGGTGCCAAAGCGGCCGCGCTGGGAATCGCCGCGCTGAAGAAAGCGGGCTACGGCGTCAAGACCGTTCAGGAATATCACTGAACCCAAAACGTTCGCGGGCTCTCCACGTGGAGACGCGAACGTCTTGGGCTTCGATCGCCAGCGCGCCTACAAAACCGAGCGCGGGTGAGAACGCGGTCAGTGTCCATCGAGCCGCTTGTTCCACGTCTCCGGCCAGCCCCAGCAAGCGCGCTGGGTCAAACCCCAGAAACGAAACGTCGACGAGATTCAAACCCCCCACGAATCCATAGCCCGTGGCGTTCATCAACCCGTCTTTTAGCGGCCCCAGATTGAAAAATGCGGCGGGCCGCTGCTCCATGGCGAGTTGTTGAAACAAATGGTTTTCGCGCTCGGAGAAAAAGCGCGCGACCAGATCCGCCACATCTTTGACTTCGCGAATGGCTTCGACATCCACTCCCACGGGACCGATCCGCGTCACGCCCAACAGCGCAACGTCGCCGGAATGCGCGAGGTTGAAATGCAGCGGGCCGCCAGCGGAGTTGGGCGTCAGCTCCGGTTTGCCGTGCACCGAGTAATGAAAATTCAGTTCAGCGGGACTCGTTTGCAGATAATGGCCCAGAGCGGCGCGCAGCCAACCTCGTCCCGCGATGTAACGGCTTCGATGCTGCTCAAATTTGAATCGGCCCGCGCGTTCCTTTTCATTGGTGGAGAGCGTGTCGAAGAATTCCGCCAGCGTTGCCGGAGAAACGTTCAGTGGCGCGGCCCAGACGTGAACGTCTTGCTGGCCCAGGGCAAGTTCAGGCGCCGCGGTCGGCCATTGGAATTGTTCCAGCGTTGGATTCAAGGTCAGCTAAAGCTCGGCCAAAACGATTTATAGGCCGCAACGAAACTGTGCCAATCCGAGGCCCGTGTCCGCAACTGGTTTTGCAGATGGCGCTTCACTCGCAAGTCATTCAAGGGCTCGTTCCACAAGAGCAGCGGCAATGATTGGAGCAATCGCTCGCGCGGATAACGCCAGGCCATGCGGTCGGCAATCACGCGCGCACCAAACTCCCCCACGTTTAAAAGCAGATTTCGCCACGCGGGAGACTCAGAGCATTTGGAAACCGTGCTGAACGCATAGTCGCGAACCGACGCGAACGGTGTGTTCAATCTCCGGCTTTCGAGCCAAAGCCAGAGCTGCCGCGCCTGTTCCGAAATCTGGTGTTGCTCGCTTTCAAACGTTTGCCGCGACTTTGAAATGCAGTGTGGATGCAATTTGAAATCCGCGCCCGCCGCGTGGTGAGTTGCGATTTCGGCCAATCCGTACGGCTGCGGGACGCCTCGCGCCAGCAACTGTTTCAAACGTTCATGGCGTTCAACGCAGCTCCAATGATATTGCCCGGCGGCGACCAGCACCACGTCGCCCAACGCGAGTTGCGCTTTGGCCAGATTGCGGCCGATGAAATCGCTTTGCTCGACGTTCGGCGCTGACTGGCGCAGCAATTCTTTGGCGAGCAACAAACCGGTACAGCGGTTGAAGAGCAGCCGCGTGGCTTCCGCCAAGGGAATGGCGCTCGCGTCCAGATGATGTTCGCAACCCGCGAGAATCGCATCGCCACCGTGCAGCACGCGATGGCCGGAAACCAGATCGTAACTGAACATCGTTGTTGGACTGCGAGCGAGACGCGCCAGTGAATCGACTTTGAATTCCACGTGCAGCCCGGCTTCGGGCGAAAGCGCTTCGCCCAGAGCGTTCAACGGCGGGCGCAGCCGCCGCTCATTCCAAACGCGGTTGCCTCGCGTGAAAACGTAAAATTCCAAATCGTTGTAAGGCTGGTCGCCTCTTGCAGTTTTCAACACGCCGCCCTGGCCACGTCCGTAACCGCCGCCGAGAACCAAGGCTTCTAATCTGCCGTTGGGAATCAACGACCGAACGCGAATCAGTATCTCGTCGCAAAGCACTTGGAGGCGCTGCTCCAAATCGCGGCTGCCGTCGAGCGTGAAACGACGATCACTTGGAACCTTGGGGACGTTCTGTTTCTCCGAAATTAAACTGCCGGTTGAAAGCTGAACCGAGAATGTTGTCGGCGGCGTGCTCATGAAGTCGAACGGCCATTCCGATAATAATGCCAACCTTCGCGAAAGCCGGTGAGTTTGGCGCGGCGCTGTTCCAGCCGAATCCGCAGGGCATGCGGCCATTCTGCAAGACGCCGGCTTCGCCAGCAAAATCCCAGATCGCGCCGGGCGTCATTGATCCAGCCGAGCAGCACCGTTTTGGGCCAGCACACTTCACTCGGTTTTCCCGTCCAGACCGCGGCGAGCGCCTTGGCTTCACCGAAGCTGCGTTTGTAGGCCTGTTGCGGCGTGTAGTTGTGCGAGTGCATCGCGACCGACTCCGGCACGTACGTCACCCGGTAACCCTGCTGGCAGCACCAGCGCGTGTATTCGTCGTCTTCCGAGTACTGCATTTTTTCCAGAAAGCCGCGTTGCGCCCAGATGTCTTTCCGCAAGCCACTGTTGGCCATGCTGAAGAAATGTTCCCAGCGCTGCGATTCGCGATGCGGCCCGAAGCAGCGGTCGTAATCGTGCGCGTAAACAGCCCGGCAGTCCGGACGCGGAATCTGCCTTCCAAACACCGCGGCGGTTTTTGGATCCTGGAGCGCTTCCACCAGCGGACGCAGCCAGTTTGCGTTTTGCGGTGTGGCATCGGCATTGAGAAAGATGCCGAACTCAGCCGCGGCCAATTGCATTCCGTGATTGATGACACGGCTGGGATTGTAGTCTTCGGATTTGATTTGAATGAAGGTGCGCGGCCGGGCCTGTTGAATGAGCTGAACCGAGCCATCGGTTGAGCCGGAATCGATCACGATCAATTCCCAGCGCTTGAATTCCTGCGCCTGAATCGCGGGCAAGGTGTCGCGCAAAGCCCACGCTTCATTGAACGATCTGACGATGATGCTGACAAACGGGTCCATGATTACGGAAGAAGTCGGAATGAGAACATCGAACATTCAATGTCGAACGCCGAACATCGAAGAGCGCAGAAATGAGTGAATTCCACAGGCATAAGAACAGTCGCACTAGGCTTTGAGCGCGCCCGCCGTCTCGCGCGGAACCGCGGGCGCGTTCTTGGCTTTGGCGTACTCCGCATCGCGCGTCATCAGTTGGTAAATGTCCGGAATTGCCGCGACGTGCGCCGGGATTTCCGACTGATTGGTGCACAGCATCGCGTAGCTCTGTGGATCAGTCGGATGATAGCCATGCATGCCGCGGATTGGCCGCTCGCCCATGTGACTGGGAATGATCAACACGCCTTCCTTGACCAGGAAAATGAGTTCGCCGAAATAGCCGTCCGAGAACCAGGCGCGCAGTTGCTTCAATTCCGTTTCCGGCAAAATGCGCCCCTGCGGCACGCGTTCCAAAGCCGCGCTGATTTCACGCCGCGCGCGGTCGTTGAAAAACCAGAATCGCGCCATGGTGGAGTCATAGACCACCGCATAATCTTCGCCGAGCCGCACGGGCAGCGGCTCAATGATCGCTTTCAGGTTCAGCAACTCGTCGCAGTTGGCCATTCCGTGATCGCTGAAAACGTAAAGCCGGACTTCCGAGTAATGCTCCTCGGCCACGTCCAGAATCTGCTGAATCCATTCTTCGTAGCGGCGTAACTTGGCGGGCACCTCGGGAGACTGGTTGCCGACCATGTGCAGCAAACCGTCGAGACCGGGCCAATACAAAAACGCGAAATCAATCTGTTCCCCCACAATGTCGCGGATCAGGGCGTCGCGATTTTCCTCTTCCGGGCGTTCCGGCGCGCTGACGAGATACGCAATTTTTTTCTGCGTTAGAAAGTCGAAGATGTTTGGGCCGCGATTCATCCCGCCCGGTTGCAGCGGACTTTTCTTTTCCGTGAAATCGTAAAGTGAGATGTGCTGGAACGGAATGTTGTAGAGATCGAAGTAGCCGCGAAAGCTGAGCTGCGCCTTCACAAACTTCGAGAGCCAGCGCCGGAAAATGCGGCGACTGGTCAGAGCCGTTGGCAGCCAGCGCAGCGGTTTGAGCGATTTGAACGGCGAGTTTTCCGGATCAAAGACGAAATAGCACCAGTTGCGATGTTCATCCGGCCAGCGACCGGAAAGGATCGAGGGCACGCACGCCGAGCTGTAGCCGAACACGGAGGAGAGCCGCTTGCGGTGGGGCGCGTTCTTCCGGACAAACGGATCGTTACGGATGATTTCCCATCCGCAGGCGTCCACAAAAATGAATAAAGGCAAAACCGGTTTCATGATCGCGACGACAGTCGCCGCATCCAAATGCAACACTCACGTCGTGCGAAACGAAATCAGGTGAAAGCCCCAGCATGCACCAGAGTGCAAAGCGGTTCCGGACCGCGCGGCATTACTCCGCGATTTTTCGGTGGCGGACAACGCAGGTGCGCGCTTCCAATCTTCCTTATGGCAGGAGGTAAAGAGTCTCTGATTTAGATGAAAAGTAAGTCTCGTTACATCGTCTCCTACAGAGAGAAAATGAGGATTGTTGTTTCAGGCGAGCGATTGACTTTGCTCCGACAAATCGGTCTTCTACGATGACACCTGATGCAGTTCTCAAGCAGCCTTACATGGCAGTGTGCTCGTCGATGCGGTTTCTGGCTTTCGCTGGTGGTCGCGATGTTTCTTTTTCCCGGCTGCGGACGGCACGAAACTCGTGTGTCGGTGGGTGATCGCGAACAGATTCTTCACCTGGGCAACGGTTCTGAACCGGAAGATCTCGATCCGCAGATCACGACCGGCGTGCCGGAAGATAATATCATGCGCTCGCTGCTCGAAGGGCTGGTGGCGGAAGACCCGGTGGATTTGCATCCGGTTCCGGGCGTGGCGGAGTCGTGGGACATTTCTTCAGATGGAACGGTTTACACCTTTCACCTCCGTGCGAACGCCCGCTGGTCGAATGGCGATCCAGTCACTGCGAATGACTTCATTCAGGCTTATCAACGCGCGCTTTCGCCCCAGCTGGCCAATCAATACGCCTACATGCTGTTCTACGTGAAGAACGCGGAGAACTACAACAAAGGCGCGCTCACGAATTTCAGTGAGGTCGGGTTCGAGGCGCTGAACCCGCGCACGCTGCAAATCAAGCTGAACTACGCCACGTCGTATTTCCTTTCTTTGCTGACGCATCACTCGTGGTTTCCGGTGCATCTCCCGACCATTGCCAAATACGGAACTATCTATCAACGCGGCAATCGCTGGACGCGGCCTGGGCATTATGTAGGCAACGGTCCTTTTCAACTCGCGGATTGGAAGGTGAACCAGATTATCCGGGTGAAGAAGAACCCGTTTTATTGGGACGCGGATCACGTCCGCTTGAAGGAGATTTGCTTCTATCCCATCGAAAGTCTCGACACTGAGGAACGCGCGTTTCGATCCGGTCAGCTTCACAAAACCGAAAAGCTTCCGCTGCCCAAGGTGGATTACTACAAGAAGGAACACCCCGAACTCCTTCTCCGCGCGCCCTACATTGGCACTTACTTCTACATGTTCAACACGCGCAAGCCGCCGTTCAATGACAAGCGCGTTCGACGGGCGCTGTCGATGGCCATCGATCGCGAGGCGATCACGACACGGGTGACGCGTGGCGGCGAAGAGCCGGCTTACGCCTTCACGCCGCCGAAGACCGCCGGCTACACATCCCGAACGCAGATCGACGCAAACATTGCGCAAGCCAGACAACTGCTGGCCGAGGCCGGTTATCCGGACGGCCGGAATTTTCCGAAGTTTGAAATCCTTTACAACACACTCGAGAGCCACAAGACGATTGCCGAAGCGATTCAACAGATGTGGAAACAAAACCTGAACATCGATGCGGGCCTGCGCAACGAGGAGTGGAAGGTTTATCTCAACAGCAAAACGAGCCGTGATTACGACGTGGCGCGCTACGGCTGGATTGCCGACTATGTCGATCCCAACGCGTTTTTGGATCTTTGGGTAACGGACGGTGGCAACAACGATTCTGGATGGTCCAACGCGGAGTATGACCGCTTGATCGCCGAGGCGGGGCGGACTCTCGACACACGAGAGCGGTTTGAATTGCTGCAAAAAGCCGAAGCCATTTTGCTCGATGAAATGCCGATCCTGCCGGTTTATTATTATGTTTCCATTTACCTGTTGCAGCCGAGCGTGAAGAACTGGAATCCGACGGTGCTGGATCATCAGCCGTATAAAAGCGTTTATCTGGAACCGCAGCCGTAACCGCGCATGCTTCGCTACATCACCAGACGCCTTTTAGAAACGATCCCGGTTTTGTTCATCGTGGCGACGGCAACGTTCTTTATGGTTCGCTTCGCGCCCGGAGGTCCGTTCTCAAGCGAGAAAAAAGTCTCGCCGGAAATCCTCATGAATCTGGAGGCGCACTACGGTCTGGATAAACCGCTCTCGCGGCAATACCTCGATTACCTGGTCAACCTGCTGCACGGCGATCTTGGCCCGTCATTCAAATACGCGAACTGGACGGTGAATGAGCTAATTGCCAGTTCGTTTCCGGTATCGCTCGAACTGGGCTGCTGGGCGCTGCTCGTCGCGCTGACGCTGGGTTTGACCGCCGGAATCGTTGCGGCGCTGAAACCCAACACCAAGGCCGATTACATTCCCATGTCGCTGGCGATGGCGGGAATCAGCCTGCCGACGTTTGTGATGGGTCCGTTGCTGATCCTGGTTTTTGCGCTGACGCTGAACTGGTACAACGCCTCGGGCTGGGATTTCGCGCAGGACCGCGTTCTGCCCTCGCTGACGCTGGGAACGTATTACGCGGCTTACATTGCGCGGCTGTCCCGGACCGGCATGTTGGAAATTCTCAATCAGGATTTCATTCGCACCGCCCGCGCCAAGGGCGCTTCGAACACGCGCATCGTTTTCAAACACGCGCTCAAAGGCGGACTGCTGCCGGTGATTTCCTTTCTGGGGCCGGCCGTGGCGGGTTTGTTGACCGGCTCGTTTGTGGTGGAAACGATTTTTCAAATTCCCGGACTGGGCCGCTTTTTTGTCACCTCGGCGTTCAACCGCGATTACACGATGGTGACCGGAACCGTGATGTTTTACGCGGTGCTGATCGTCGGGCTCAATCTGGTCGTGGATGTTCTCCAGGTCTTGCTCAATCCGCGGGCCCGTTTCGAATAACATGTCGCCCCTCAACAACATTCTGGAATCGATCGCTCCGCTCGAAAATTTCGAGGGCGGCACCTCGCT
This sequence comes from Verrucomicrobiota bacterium, assembly GCA_051960355.1. Taxonomy (GTDB): domain Bacteria; phylum Verrucomicrobiota; class Verrucomicrobiia; order Limisphaerales; family DASXHY01; genus DASXHY01. The sequence goes on from JBQCEJ010000389.1 coordinate 8,300, forward strand.
TTGGAAAGATTCGTGGCATCGGCTGAAGAAAAATCGTCTGGCCGTCGCGGGCGGCATTCTGCTCATTCTCCTGATCATCGCCTGCACTGTCGGCCTGCTGCTGGCCAATCTCCTCGGTTACGAACACGATTTGCAGAACCTCGCTTTGGGAGCGACGGCGCCATCCTGGAAACATTGGATGGGCACGGACGCGCTGGGCCGGGATTTGTTCACGCGCGTTCTCTATGGCGGCCGCATTTCCTTGATGGTTGGCTTGTGCGCCACGGCTGTGTCGCTCGTGATTGGCGTGTTGTACGGGGCGCTATCAGGATTTCTCGGCGGTAAAACCGACATCGTGCTGATGCGCATCGTGGATATTCTTTACGCGCTGCCCTTCACCATTTTCGTCATTCTGCTGATGGTCTTTCTCGGCAAGAAACTCGTCCTGATGTTCCTGACCATCGGCGCGGTGGAATGGCTGACCATGGCGCGCATCGTTCGCGGGCAAGTGCTCACGTTGAAACGCCAGGAATTCATTGAAGCCGCGCACGCGCTCGGGCTGCGGCGGCGCCGCATCATCCTGCGTCATCTCATTCCCAACGTGCTCGGGCCAGTGATTGTTTACGCCACACTGACCGTGCCCGGAGTCATGTTGCTGGAAGCGTTCATCAGCTTTCTCGGCCTCGGCGTTCAGGCGCCCGCCACCTCGTGGGGCGTGCTGATTGATGAAGGCGCCAAATCGATGGAACAATTTCCCTGGCTGCTGATTTTTCCGGCCCTGGCGCTGTCGCTGACGCTGTTTTCGCTGAACTTTCTGGGCGACGGTTTGCGTGACGCGCTGGACGTGCGCGCTTCGAAAGATTGATCATGCCATTGCTCCAAGTTGAAAATCTCCAAACGCAGTTTCACACCCGCAACGGAATCGTTCGCGCGGTGAACGGCGTTTCCTTCGAGATCGAAAAAGGCCAGACGCTTGGGATTGTGGGCGAATCCGGTTCGGGCAAATCCGTGACGTGCTATTCGATCATGCGGCTGGTGCCGCAACCGCCCGGGCGCATTGTGAGCGGCACGGCGCGGTTCGACGGCGTGGATTTGTTGAACACTTCGGAAGAACAATTGCGCCGAATTCGTGGCAAGCGCATCTCCATGATTTTCCAGGACCCGATGACGTCGCTCAACCCGTACCTGCGCGTGGAAGATCAATTGATCGAACCGCTGCTGATTCATGAACGCTTGTCACGCTCAGAAGCCGTGAAACGCGGCATTCGGTCGCTCGAAGAAGTCGGCGTGCCAGACGCAGCCCGACGCATCCGCAGTTTCCCCCACGAGTTCTCCGGCGGGATGCGCCAGCGCGTGATGATTGCGATGGCGTTGATCACGCGCCCGGAACTGTTGATTGCAGATGAGCCGACGACTGCGCTCGACGTGACGGTGCAGGCGCAGATGTTGGATCTGGTTAAACGCCTGCAGCAGGAACTCGGCATGGCGGTCATCTGGATCACCCATGATCTCGGCGTGGTGGCGAGCTTTTGCCAACGCGTGCTGGTGATGTACGCCGGCCGCATAGTCGAGAGCGCCGCGACCGACCCGCTGTATTCAGCGACCAAACATCCTTACACGCGCGCGTTGCAGAAATCGCTTCCCGCGCTGCAACCCAAAGGCACGAACCTTTACACGATTGCAGGCATGCCGCCCGATTTGTCCAAGGAGATTACCGGTTGCCCGTTTGCGCCGCGCTGCGAGTTTGCGCGCGAGGATTGCCATCAACCCGTGGTGTTGCGATCGATTGCGCCGGGCCACGCCACGGCCTGCGTTCGCGTGCAGAAGGGCGATCTGCAACTTTGATTATGCCGGAAACGTTTCTGCAACTCGACGACGTGAAAGCCCATTTCCCGGTGGAGCATGGGATCATTTTCCGCCGGCACGTCGGAATGGTGCAAGCGGTGGATGGCGTTTCGCTAAAAGTGGGGAAGGGCGAAATCCTTGGATTGGTCGGCGAATCCGGCTGTGGGAAATCGACTTTGGGCCGAACGATTCTGCAACTCATTCCGCCCACTGCCGGCTCAGTGATGCTGGCGGGCCGAAATCTGGCGCAGCTCAAAGGTGCCGCGTTGCGCGAGGCCCGCGCTGATTTTCAGATGATTTTCCAGGATCCTTACGCCTCGCTGAATCCGCGCATGACAGTTTTCGATGCACTGGCCGAAGCGATCCAGGCGCACAAACGCGTTCCGAAAAGCGAACTGCCCGAGCGCGTGCACACGCTCATGCAAAAGGTCGGGCTCTCGCCGCGGTTCATAAAAAAGTATCCGCACGAATTCTCCGGCGGCCAACGCCAGCGCATCGCCATCGCCCGCGCGCTGGCGGTCGAACCGAAACTGATTGTGGCCGACGAGCCGGTATCGGCGCTGGACGTTTCCATTCAGGCGCAAATCATCAATCTGCTCTCGCAGCTGGCGCGCGAGATGGAGCTGACGTTGATTTTCATTTCACACGATCTCTCGGTCGTGAAACACATCTCGGATCGCATCGCGGTGATGTATCTCGGAAAAATTGTGGAACTCGGTCCGGCGGCGCAGGTGTTTGATCGGCCGTTGCATCCTTACACCAAATCGCTGGCCAGTGCGGTGCCGATTCCTGATCCGGCGCGCGAGAAGCTCCGGCAGCGCATCATTCTCGCAGGCGATCCGCCATCGCCGATGAATCCCCCGAGCGGTTGTCGATTTCATCCGCGCTGTCCCTTTGCCGTGGCCGAGTGCGCCCGCGTCGTTCCGCAACTGGAAGAGTTCGACGCTGCTCAGCAAGCCTCGTGCATTCGAATGCGGGAAATCAATTAGGCCGGTTTCAATGCGAAGGGTGGCGTTGCATGGAATTGAGGCAGTCGCTGTCCAGCGCTTTGAATGGATTTGCTACAATGCAAATTCCTGTGGCGTGCGATCCCGACTGGAGAAACGGGAGTGAGTCAGTTCAGGGTGGAACGGCTTCAACCGATCAGGCACGAGCGGCCGCCATCATTTGGACGGGGTCGAAAATGTGATTCTCACCGGATCGGGCAGAGTCGTCATTTCGTTCAGGTCGAAGCGGATGGGCAGATGACGGCGCACGTTGCGTTCGGAGGTTTGGCATGAACGCAATTGCATCAAATAAAGCGTCGAAGCTTTCGGCGCAGGTTGCAAAGTTGCCAATTCTGCCAGGCCTCGAATCTCCTGCACCATTTTCATGATTTTAACTTTGGTGGCCATCGCTTTAGTCGGAACCACTTGATGCACGTCGTGTGCCAGCAGAGCCGCAATGACGCGCGAGCCGTTCCCGATCATGGAGGTTTTGAGCTTCAGCAGTCGTTCCGATCAAATCGCGGCTTGGCAGGGTTAAAGGCTTTTGATTAGCTTCCCGCCCTGATGACACAATGCCGCCTCACTCTCACGGTTGCCCTCTTGATGCTGGCGACCGGCCTCGGACTTCAGGCGCAGCAGAACACCGATGGTGAAGCAGAACTCTTTTCCGGCAATGGATCATTCGACCTGAATACCGGTGTGGCGGTTTTCACCAACGACGTCGTGCTGCGATATAAAGGAGCAGTGCTGACTGCAAATCAGGTGGCGGTAAACCAGCAAACGCTTGAGGCGGTAGCTGACGGCAAGGTGCGCATTCAGCAGGACGACATGGTCTGGGCGGGCGAGCATGTGCAGTATAATTTCAAGACTCGCCAGATGGTTACCGAGGAATTTCGCGCCGGCAGGGCGCCGGTATTCACGAAAGGCCAGGGGCTGTCCGGCGTGGGATTGGGCGGCGATCTGACCAACCAGATTTACAACGCCACCAATGCGGTGATCACGGCGGATGACATTTCCGAGCCGGCCATCAAAATCCGCGCGAAGCACATCCGCATCATTCCCGGGAAGCGGATCGAAGCCACGCAAGCCACGCTCTGGCTGGGCAACGTGCCGGTGTTTTACTTTCCTTTCTACTCCCGCAGCCTGACCGGCCACGGCAATCACCTGAACGCCACGCCGGGATATCGCTCGCGGTACGGAGCGTTCATTCTGGGCACCTACTCATGGGCCTTGAACGATCAGCTGGACGGTGAGTTTCATCTGGATTACCGGGAGAAACGCGGCGTGGGTGTGGGACCCGACCTCAACTTTCACCTGGGTCGTTGGGGCGATGGAACGGTCAGCTACTATTACACCCACGATGCGGATCCCAACACGAACAACATGCCCGCGCCGATCAAAGACGACCGGCAGCGCTTCCTTTTCTCCTATCAGGCCAATCCGTACACCAACTTGAACGTGAAATCGATGGTGCGTTACCAGAACGACATCGGTGTGCTGCGCGACTTTTTTGA
>JBQCEJ010000390.1:0-20283 GCA_051960355.1 Verrucomicrobiota bacterium
TGAGCGTAAGACCGTCGGGCTTTTGATGATCGCTGGCAATCTTTGCCAGCAGTTTGTTGGAAGCGATGCCGATGGTCGCCGTCAGCTGTCGCTCCGTTTGGATGCGCTGTTTCAAGTCGTGCGCCAGCGGCAACGATTTCCGCAAGGACGCATCCTGATCTTCTCCCTGGCAAAGTGCGGAGAAATCCAAATATGCCTCGTCGATGGAAACCTGTTCAATGATCGCGCCGCTGTGCGCGACAATTTCCATGATTTGGCGCGACTCCTCCCGATACGCCTCCATGCGCGGTCGGACGAAAATTCCGCTGGGGCAAAGCCGCCCGGCCGTCGCGCTGGGCAAAGCGGAGCGCACGCCGAACTTGCGCGCCTCGTAACTCGCGGCACAGACCACGCCGCGCTGAGTCGGGGGCGAACCGACGATGACCGGCTTGCCCCGCAATTCGGGACGATCACGCTGTTCCACCGAAGCGTAGAAGGCGTCCATGTCGAGATGGAAGATGACGCGAAACATGCCGCTTCAAGGTCGCTCTATCTCAGCAATGCGGCATTCAGTTTCAGCCAGCGTTCCGCCACGAGGTAATCGGGGCAGACACCCTCGACTTCGCGCCAGAAGCGGACCGAATGGTTCATTTGCCGCAGGTGCATCAATTCGTGGAGAATGATGTAATCGCGAACGAAAGCGGGCGCTTGAATGAGCCGCCAATTAAGGGAAATGGTTCCCCGCCGCGAACACGAACCCCAGCGCGATTTCTGATTCCGAACCGTGACGCGACGGACGGTTAATCCGTGCATTTGGGCAAATTCAAAAACCTTCGGCGGCAGTTCGCGCGCGGCCAGATGCCAGAGATGTTTTTCAACGGCGGCGCGCAGGCTGGTTTCCGCATCGTTGACACGCAGGAGTTCGCTGCCGAATTGGACGTGATCGCTTCGATCCGCGGCTTTGTCGAGCGTCACGGATTCGCCGCGCAGTAGAAAAGTGGTTCCGAGCGTCCATTCTTTTGGCGATCGGGGATTGGCGGCCAGCCGCACCAGTTGACGTTCCACCCATGAGATGTTGCGCTCTGCAAAGCGTTGGGCCTCGGCCATAGAACCGCCTCGCGGAATGGTGACACGCGCCGCGCCGTCGGGCCGCAGACGCAGAACGTAGCGTCGAGCCCGCGGATTACGGACGAGCACGATCGGGATGTTACGCCCGTTCAGCGCGAGCGATGGCGCGTTGGGCGCGGCCTGGTTTTGGAGAAACGAGAGCAGCACTCACGGATTAAACTTCGCCGGGCTTGGCTTGGCAAATCCGATTGCTTCGCGCGCTGTTTCGAAGTGTGAATGAATGGGAGCGAAGACGCGCGGATGACAAAGGGTGCATCCTGACACTGCCCCGGTTCACATTGCAGGAGGAGCGCGGCGTTTACGCCGCTTCAACGTGCGCAAACCCGCAGGGCAATGATTACACACACTCAGGATGCACATTGACGCGACCTGAAGGTCGCGCTCCGGGGGCAGTGTCAGGATGCACCCGATGACAAATAGCGGGCGCACCCGAAATGGACTACAGGTGCGCCCGCCCCCACCCCGATCGCTCCAACCTTAGAGCGATCAAGACCTTTTGGCGTTTAGAACATGTAGATCAGGTTGAATGCCAGAGAGACGGCATTCTTGTCCTCGCCCACGCCTGCGACGGTGCCGCCGAAGGGACGATCACCGGAAATAGCGTTATCCCAGCGGACTTCCGCCCGGCTGATGACGTTCTTCCATAGGGAATAGTCCAACGTGCCCGTGAGAGAGAGCAGTTCGTTCTTATTTCCATCGCCGGTTTCATAGCCAAAGGTGCCATTGCTGCCCCAGGCGTAATCCACGCGGGTATTAATCTTGAGCTTCTCGGTCGCCTGCCACGTCAGATAACCGGCCAACGCATTCGCGTAAGAGGCGTCGAAAGCGCTGCCGGAAGTGTAATCATAGGCAGCTCCAAGGCTCAGGCCGGTAATGGGCAGGGGAATGGCTCCGCCGACATACAGATTGCCTTGGCTCCAGCGACCGCCCGCGTTCGGAATGCCGGAAACATTTCCAGTGTCGCCGGATTTGACCGCGTCGCCGTAGGTGTAGCCCGCCGAGAGCGTTCCGCCTTTCAGGAAGCCAAAGCTTTCCGGAGCCGTGAAGGTCACGATGCCGAGATAAGCTTTTTTGGATTCGATGGAAGACTTCGCGTCAACTTGATTGTTGAACCCAGCAATGTTGCCGACGCCGACGGACGCACTGATCAGATCGTTAAATTTGTAACTCGCTGAAATGCCGGTGTGCGCGGACGACTCTATGTAGAAGCCATAAGAGCGGCTCCAGTTCGGGTTCTTGTAAGTGTCGTAAGCTTCGTAACCGTTATAAGTGCCGAACTGGCCGACCTTGAAATCGATGCCGTTGCCGATCGGCGCCCGCAGAAGAACGACCGCTTCGTTGAACGCCACGTCGCCGCCGCCGCCAATCAATGAGCCGGTGCCGCGCTTGGTGGCGCCGGGTCCGAACAGCATCTGAACATTGTAACCAGCGGACCATTCGCTCTCATCGAGCGGCTTGGTCAACGTGAGGCTGACGACATTCAGATTGAAACCGTCCTGAACGTCGGGGCCGTCATAAACCCGGCCGGGCATGTTTGCGTTTCCCGTTCCGAACTTCCACACAGCAGACGTATCGATGTAGCCGCTCAATGTGGTTGCCGACACAGCCGTCATGACGGAAGCCGGTTGCGCGGCTTCTTCCGCCTGCGCTAAAGCCGGCATGCTGATCAGACCGGCGCCTAACAGGACCTGGGTCCACTTGCTTATATTCATAGTTATTTGGTTACTAGGTTTGTTTTTTGAATCGGGCGATCATGCACCCGTGTTTGGTTCACCCAGCGCCAAGCAAAAACGGTGCCTCGGAAAATTTCGGGTGAAACTCAAACCCAAACACGCCATTGAATGTTGCTGCCGCGCGCACTCACTTCGATTGCGGTTTGGATTTTCCTGTTGCCGACGCCTGATGCGATTTACGCCCGTCCTGCCAAGGTGTTTTGCATTTTCGCATTCGTCGATCGGAGGTGAAGAATCATGCGCGTGAAGAAAGAGCCGAACTTTATTTCAGATGCGCAGAGTTATTTCGAAGTGTTGTCCCGTCAGCGCAGTTGTGAACTTCGGCCGCTGTTCAGGAATGTGCTGTCTGTTCATTTTGAGCCTGTGGAATGTTGCGCGCTTTTTTTTCGGCACGCCTGTTTCATCAGCAAACGCGTATCTCTGCACGTGAAACAGCGCGTGGCATATCGAGTGCTAAACCGGTCGCAGGTTGCGCTGCCGTCAGAGGGTGACGGCGGTTTGCCCAGGCGAACGATGCTGCTGCATCGGCGTAACTCAGAACTAAACCCGAAACTAACTCACTATAATAATGAAGCTCTCCTCGTTTAAAAAAACACTCCTGCTGCTGGGATTGACGACCGGCCTGGCCTTGGGCGCACACGCGGTTGACACCGTCAAAGTCGGCGTGCTGCACTCCTTGAGCGGCACCATGGCGATCAGTGAAACCTCGCTCAAAGACGTTCTGCTTTTCTCCTTCGACGAAATCAACAAAGCGGGCGGCGTGAAAGTCGGCGACAAAAAATATCTGATTGAGCCGGTCGTGGTCGATCCTGCTTCCAACTGGCCTCTCTTTGCCGAAAAAGCGGAAGAGCTGCTGGTCAAAGACAAAGTCGCCGCGGTCTTCGGTTGCTGGACGTCCGTCAGCCGCAAGTCCTGCCTGCCGGTCTTCGAGCGCAACAACGGTTTGCTGTTCTACCCTGTGCAATACGAAGGTGAAGAGCTTTCCCAGAATATTTTTTACACCGCCGAAGCGGTGAATCAGCAGGCCATTCCCGCCGTGGATTACATGCTCAGCGAAGGTAAGAAGAAGTTTTACCTGCTCGGCTCAGACTACGTTTATCCGCGCACGACCAATAAAATCCTCAAACAATACCTGAAGATGAAAGGCATTCCCGAGGAAGACATCGTGGAAATCTACACGCCCTTCGGTCACACCGATTATCAGACGATCGTCGCCGCCATCAAGAAATTCGCCGCCAGCGGCAACGCCTGTGTGATCAGCACTCTCAACGGCGACACCAACGTTCCGTTCTTCAAGGAATTCGCCAATGCCGGACTGACTTCTGAGAATTGCCCGGTCGTTTCCTTCTCGATTTCCGAAGACGAATTTCGCGGATTGCCGGCCAGGCAGCTTCAGGGTCATCTCGGTTGCTGGACTTACTTCATGTCGATCAAGACGCCTGAAAACGCGATGTTCGTGAAAGACTTCATGGCCTGGTTAAAAGATCCGAAGGTCACCGGCGTGGATTACAAGGTCACCGGCGTCGATCCCAAGGGCCGCGTCACTTGCAGCCCGATGAACCTTTCGCGCATCGGTGTGAATCTCTGGGTTCAAGCCGTGGAAAAAGCCGGGTCGTTTGACGTGGATAAAGTCCGCGCAGCCTTGATCGGCCAGAAATTCAAAGGACCGGCGGGCGAAGTCACCATGCAGGCGAATCATCATCTGATCAACAATGTCTATATCGGCGAAACCCTGCCCAGCGGTCAGTTCAAGATCATCAAATCCTTCACTGGCGTCGCGGGCGAGCCGTTCAGCGAAAAATTTCTAAAGTAATCCTCCAATTACTTGTTGTTCGAAACAAGGAGGCGGGCCGATCAGCCCGCCTCCCCTTTACTCAATCCGGTCAAAATGGAACGACGTGAAGCGCATTATCTTAATCCTGTTTGCCTGCCTGCTCAGCGCCTTTGAGGTCAACGCGGCTGATGCTGGGCCAACCGCCGCCGAATCCCGCTCGATTCTTGCGCGAGCCGCACTGACCGATGATGGCCCGGCTCGCATTGAAATGATCAATCGATTGGTCAATTCCGGCGACGACCTGGTCGCCCGCGCCTTGGCCGCCTGGCGGGTCAGCGAGCTGTATCTTTACACGGCGGCCGATGGTTCGATGAAAACGCCGTTCATTCTTGAAGCGCAATTGGACAGCGAAGGCAAAGCGCGCGGCATTGATGTGAGCACTGGGAAATTCATTGAGGACGCCAGCGGCAAGCCCATGCTCTTCCTCGCCAGCGAACAGACTGCTTTGGACAACGATTCCAAACTCCGCAAAGCCATCAAGACCACGCTTGATCTGTTCGCCGTCGGCAGTCCCGATCCCAAGGTGCGCCACGATGCGATCGTCAAGCTGGGCCAGTTTCAAAACGACGATTACCTCCCGCATTTTCAGAAGCGACTGGAACTGGAAAAGGATCCCGAGGTCATCAAGGTCTTGAACGAAGCGATCGCATTGACGCAGCTTTCCGACAGCGACGCCAAAGTGCGGGTTGCGGCGATCACGCAGCTCGGAAAATTGCGTTCGATCAATGCGCTGGAATTTCTCACCGACTTCCGTAAGAAAGTGGAGAAGGAGCCTTCCAAATATGATTCCGCCACGCTGCCGGCCTTGCGGCTCTCGATCAGCCAGATCGAGGATTACATCTGGTGGGGAAATCTTTTCGGCACCGGTTTTCGCGGCTTGAGCACAGCGGCGGTTTTGCTGGTGGCGGCGCTTGGATTGGCAATCACGTTTGGACTGATGGGCGTGATCAACATGGCGCACGGCGAAATCATGGCCGTTGGTTCCTATACCGCCTACGTGGTGCAAGGGATCTTTGGATCGGGCCTGCTGTTTTCTTTGTTCGGAAAATCCATTTCTGTCAAAGGCTACGGTCTGACTGGTACCGGCGTCGACTGCTATTTCATCGTCGCGCTGTTCGCGTCATTCGTAACCGCCGCGCTGGTCGGCTTGTTGCTGGAACGCGGAGTGATCCGCTTCCTTTACAAGCGCCCGTTGGAATCGTTGCTGGCCACGTGGGGTGTGAGTCTGGTTTTGCAGCAGGTATTTCGACACACGTTCGGCGCGGCCAACGTGCAGGTGGACTCGCCGTCGTGGCTGAGCGGCAGCTACGTGGTGAATGATGTTTCATTCGGCTACAATCGACTGTTCGTCATCGGCTTTGCGCTCTTCATTGTGCTCGTGACGTATCTGCTCCTGACGCGAACGTCTCTGGGCATGCAGATCCGCGCGGTGATGCAAAATCGAGTGATGGCGTCCTGCATGGGCGTGCGGACCGATCGCGTGAACATGATGACATTCATGTTCGGTTCCGGATTGGCGGGCATGGCCGGCGCGTGCATGTCGCAGATCGCGAATGTCGGACCTAGCCTCGGCCAGAGTTACATTGTGGATTGCTTCATGGTGGTTGTGCTCGGCGGCGTTGGTAATCTCGTTGGCACGGTTTCCGCCGCCTTTGGCGTGGGCGTGAGCAACCAGATTCTGGAACCGTGGCTCGGCGCGGTCCTGGGGAAAATCATTGTGCTCTCCGCGATCATCCTGTTCCTGCAATGGCGGCCCAACGGCATTTTCGTAACGCGCAGCCGCAGCTTGGATGGATGATATGATTTACGGTTTGCGAGTTATGAATGACGCATTGTTCTCGGAAATCAGCCGCCAAGTTAAGGAGGTGGATGCAAGTCGTTGGAACCATCACGTAGATTTCAAAAAATAAATTCCCCATGTCTTCGCCATTCAAACAACGCGAACTCTGGATTATTGGCATCGCCGCACTCGTCGGTTTGGTTGTGTTGCCGTGTCTCAACGCCTTCGTTCCAGAGGGCAGCGCGTTTCACGTCAGCACGTTCACCCTTGGGCTTTACGGGAAGTATCTCACCTACGCGGTGCTGGCGCTCGGCGTCAATCTGCTTTGGGGTTACACCGGCATTCTGAGCTTGGGTCAATGTCTTTTCTTCGCGCTCGGCGGTTACGCGCTCGGCATGTATCTCATGCTCAAGATTGGCAAGCTCGGCCAATATCATGCGGACATCCCGGACTTCATGGTCTTTCTGGAATTTCCCGCCAAGTATCCGGAAACCGGCGGCCTGCCGCGTCATTGGATTCCGTTCCATTCCTTCTGGGTGGCTGCGGCCGCGGTGGTAATTGTGCCGGCGGTTGTCGCCTGGGTTTTTGGTTTCCTGGCGTTTCGCTCGCGGATCAAGGGTGTTTACTTTTCCATTCTCAGCCAGGCGCTGACTTACGCGGCGTGCCTGATGTTTTTCCGAAACGATTTCACCTTTGGCGGCAACAACGGATTGACCGATTTCAAGTTCATCCTGGGTTACGACATCAATGCGCCCGCCACCAAACGCGCGCTCTTCATGTGTTCCGCCGCGCTCTTGCTGGGTGTTTACGTTTTCTGTCGCTGGCTCACTTCCACCAAGTTCGGCCTGATTCAGCGTGCGATTCGCGATTCCGAAAATCGCGTGCTCTTTTCCGGCTACGCCACGGCCCATTTCAAACTGTTCGTATTCGTGGTTGCGGCGATCATTGCCGGACTCGGCGGCGCGCTCTTTGTTCCGCAGGTCGGCATCATCAATCCCAGTGAAATGTCGCCGGACAAATCGTTGGAAGCGATCGTTTGGGTGGCGGTGGGCGGTCGCGGCAACATGCTCGGACCGATCCTTGGCGCTATCGGAATCAACTCACTCAAGAGCTACGCCACGCACGCTTTCGCCGAGCAGTGGCCTTATATTCTCGGATCGCTCTTCATCTTTGTGACTCTCTTCATGCCCAAGGGAATCGTCGGATTGCCCGAGCAATGCCGCTCTTGGAAGCGCCGTTACTTCGACGCCAAACCGGCGACGACACCGCTGCCGCAGACCGCACCGGAACCGAAAACCGAACTGGTGAACTCCAAATGAACGCCGCGCCCAAAGAATTTATCCTCACGCTCGAAGACGTGAGCAAGACGTTTGATGGCTTCAAAGCCATTTCGAATCTGAACCTCTACATGGACGCTGGCGAACTGCGGGTCATCATCGGACCGAATGGCGCGGGAAAAAGCACCATGCTCGATTTGATCACGGGCCGGACCAAGCCCGACAAAGGCATCATCGAGTTCGGACGCGATACCGACCTGACCCGGTTGAACGAATATCAGATCAATCGGTTGGGCATCGGGCGCAAGTTTCAAACGCCCTCGGTTTACGTCGATCACACCGTCTTCGAGAATCTCTGGTTGTCGCTTCAAGGCAGTCGCACGGTTTGGAGCACGTTGTTTTCTCGTGTCACTCCGGAGCAGCGGGAACACATTCATGAACTCCTGAACACCGTGGGTTTGGCCGCCAAAGCGGATTGGAAAGCCGGCGCGCTGTCGCACGGCCAGAAGCAGTGGCTCGAGATTGGCATGTTGCTCGCGCAAAATCCCAAGGTGCTGCTCGTCGATGAACCCGCCGCCGGCATGACCGATGAAGAAACTCACAAGACGGGCGAGTTGCTGATGAGCCTCGAAGGCAAACACACCATTGTGGTGATCGAACACGACATGACCTTCGTCCGCCAGATTGCGCGCAAGGTCACGGTTCTCCATCAAGGCACCGTGCTTTGCGAAGGCACAGTGGACGAAGTGCAAAATAACGAGCGCGTCATTGAAGTTTATCTCGGGAGGAAAAAGAAAACGTGAGAACTCCCGGCATCAGAACCCGTCGCGTTCAATTTAGAATCTCATTTGAGCCATGCTAACTCTCTCGAATATTTCCGTCAGTTACGATGGCTCGCGCATCCTTCGCGATGTCAGCCTTCAGGTGAAACCCGGGCAAGTGGTTTGCCTCATGGGCCGCAACGGCGTCGGCAAAACCACCACGCTCAAATCCATCGTCGGCACCGTCCGCTGCGATGCCGGCTCGGTGAAGCTCGATGAGGTGGAGCTTGCCGGAAAAAAGCCGGATCAGCGCGCGCGTCATGGATTGGGTTATGTGCCGCAGGGCCGGGATATTTTCCCCAACATGACCGTCTGGGAAAATCTGCGAATTGGCGCGATTGCCCAGAACAAGAAATTGAACGGCGAGATCGATCGCGTGTTTCAGCTCTTTCCCGTGCTCAAGGAAATGCTCCAGCGCAAAGGCGGCGTGCTCAGTGGCGGTCAGCAACAGCAACTGGCGATCGGCCGCGCCTTGCTCACGAATCCCAAAGTGCTGCTGCTCGACGAGCCAACTGAAGGCATTCAGCCCAACATCATCGATCAGATCGGCGACACCATCAAAGTGCTGCGTGACGAAGGCCTGCATGGAACGGCGCACAACTACACGGCGGAAGTCACGGACGCAATCAAAGCGCTGCGCCAGGAAGGGCAGATCGGCATTTTGTTGGTTGAACAGTATCTCGATTTCTGCGTCGATGTCGGCGATCACTTCTACATCATGGACCGCCGCGCCGTTGTTGCCGAAGGCCCGATCAAGTCGTTGAATGATGAAATCGTGCGGAAATATCTGACCGTCTAACTCGCGAACGTCGCCTATGTGTTCCTGTGCAACTTTCTCGAGCCTTTGGAGGTTCCGCGCGTGAAGGCCGTCCGTGCCAACGACGAAATCCTGCACCGCATTGGCCACGCTGAATTGGAAGTGGCGTTGGTTTTTGGCGAGAGCACGGCCACGCATGCGTTTGCGACGAGTCCGCTTAAATTGCTGACGCCGCGGGCGCGCGGGCGCAGTGTGTGGGCTTACACCAGCAGCTTCGGCGGCGGCTTGGTCGCGGGCGATCAGACCAATTTGAAGCTGCATCTGGGCGCCGGTTCACGTTGCTTTTGCGGCACCCAGGCCTCAACGAAAATTTATCGCAATCCCAGTGCGTTGCCGTGCGGTCATGTGACGCAGGCAACGTTGGAAGCCGGTTCCGTGCTCGTCTTTGCGCCCGATCCCGTTCAGGCCTTTGCCGAATCCAGCTACTCGCAACGGCAGGAATTTCATCTCGCCGATGGCGCGGGCCTGGTACTGGTGGATTGGTTCACGTCGGGCCGCGCGGCGCGAGGGGAACGCTGGGCATTCAAATCGTTTCAGAGCCGAAACGATGTTTTTGTCGCCGGGCAACGGGCGTTTCTCGATTCGTTGTTGCTCGATTACGCTGACGGAACACTCAGCGCGAGTCATCGCATGGGTCGCTTCAATTGCTTCGCCATGCTGTTGCTCATCGGGTCGCCCCTGCGTTCCACTGCGGAAGCGATTTTGCACGCCGTCGCGATTCAGCCGGTCGAAGAACGGGCGTCGCTGGTGTCCAGCGCGAGTTCGATTCGCGAGGGCGCCGTCCTGCGGGTCGCTGGTGAAGACGTGGAAAGCGTCGGGCGCGAGCTGCATCGACATCTGGCGTTTGCCCGGGACATTCTGGGCGACGATCCTTGGGCGAGAAAATGGTAAGCCGCTTGTGATTTACGATTTATGATTTACCAATCGAGCGCACCATCTTTGCATTTCGGCGGATCGGAAATCGTAACCGGCAAATCGTAGATCATTATGCACCTCTCTCCTCGAGAAATTGAAAAGCTGATTCTGCACAACGCCGGTTTCCTGGCGCAAAAGCGACTGGCCCGCGGACTGCGCCTGAACCATCCCGAGGCCGTCGCGCTGATTGCCACACAGCTCCTGGAATTCATCCGCGATGGCAGATCAGTTTCTGAACTGATGAGCCTCGGCAAACATCTTTTGGGCCGCAATCAGGTCATGTCCGGCGTGCCCGAGATGATTTACGACGTGCAGGTCGAAGGCACCTTTCCCGACGGCAGCAAACTGGTCACGGTGCATCATCCGATCGCCAGCGAGAACGGCGATCTGGCTTTGGCATTGCAGGGAAGCTTTCTGCCGGTGCCGGATGTTTCTGTCTTCCAGCCGTCGGCAGGTGAAGTGGTCCCCGGCACGTGTGAAATCAAGGAAGGCGAAATCGAACTGAATGTCGGGCGCGCGACGCTGGAACTGCCAGTGACCAATCTCGGCGACCGCCCGATTCAGGTCGGCAGTCATTATCATTTCATCGAGACGAATTCGGCGTTGCAGTTCGACCGCGCGGGCGCTTACGGCAAGCGTCTCGATATTCCTGCTGGCACGGCCGTCCGCTTTGAACCGGGTGAAACCAAAACCGTGAAGCTGGTTGAGATCGCTGGGAAGAAGATCATCCGCGGCGGCAACAATCTGGCGAGTGGAAAAGTCTCCTCAGAAGGAAAAAAGGCCGCATTGAAGCGGGTGAAGCAGAAGGGATTTGCGACTGCTTAACGGCTAGCAACGGACGGGAGTTCGCCCGTTCTTGTCGCGAAGAAATTCAGAGCCGATTTAAGTCGGCGATTACAAAAAGAAGATTGCCATGAGCCACAAAATGAAGCGCTCGCATTACGCCGATATGTTCGGCCCGACCACCGGCGACAAAGTCCGACTCGGCGACACGTCGTTGATTCTTGAAGTCGAAAAGGATTTCACGGTCTATGGGGACGAATGCAAATTCGGTGGCGGTAAAGTCATTCGCGAAGGCATGGGCCAGGCCGCCGGCATTGGCGATGAGGCGGCGCTCGATTGTGTGATCACCAACGCGCTGGTCGTGGATTACACCGGCATTTACAAGTGCGACATCGGAATCAAAAACGGTTTGATTGCTGGCGTTGGCAAAGCGGGAAATCCCGACGTGATGGCGGGCGTGACCAAGGGAATGATCGTTGGCGTCACCACCGAAGTGATCGCCGGTGAAGGTTTGATCCTCACCGCGGGCGGGTTGGATACGCACATCCATTTCATCTGTCCTCAGCAGGCGCATGAGGCGATTGCGGCCGGATTGACGACGATGGTGGGCGGCGGCACTGGTCCGGCTGTTGGCACCTGCGCCACGACTTGCACGCCGTCGCCGTTTTACTTGAAGGCGATGCTCCAGGCCGTGGACAACTTGCCGCTCAACTTTGGATTCACTGGCAAAGGCAACACCGCCTTGCCCGCGGGGTTGCCGGAGCAGATTCGCGCCGGAGCGATTGGCCTGAAGCTCCACGAGGATTGGGGCACAACCCCGGCGGCGATTGATTGCTGTCTCAAGATTGCCGATCAATACGATATTCAAGTCACGATTCACACGGATACCTTGAACGAATCTGCGTTCGTTGAGGGCACGATTGCCGCATTCAAGGGCCGGACGATTCACACGTATCACAGTGAAGGCGCGGGCGGCGGTCATGCGCCCGACATCATTCGCATTTGCGGCGAGCCGAACGTTTTGCCGAGTTCCACCAATCCGACGCGACCTTACACGGTGAATACGATCGATGAACATCTGGACATGCTGATGGTGTGTCACCATCTCGATCCGAATCTGCCGGAGGACGTGGCTTTTGCGGAAAGCCGGATTCGCGGTGAGACGATCGCAGCGGAAGATATTCTCCATGATTTGGGCGCGATTAGCATGATGAGCTCGGATTCACAGGCGATGGGACGCGTTGGCGAAGTCATCACGCGCACGTGGCAAACCGCGGACAAGATGAAGCAGCAGCGCGGACGTTTGCCGGAGGAAAAAGGCGAGAACGACAATCTTCGCATCAAACGTTACATCTCGAAATACACGATCAACCCCGCGCTGGCTCATGGCATGGCCCACATCATCGGCTCGATTGAAAAAGGCAAGCTCGCGGATCTCGTTCTGTGGAAGCCTGCGTTCTTCGGCGCCAAGCCGGAGATGGTCATCAAAGGTGGCGTAATTGCCTGGGCGCAGATGGGCGATCCGAACGCCAGCATTCCGACGCCGCAACCCGTTTTCATGCGCCCGATGTTCGGCAGCTTCGGCAAGGCGACGGGGCCTTGTTCCATTGCGTTCGTCAGCCAGCTCTGCAAAAAGCAAGGCATCGCCAGGTCGTACGGTCTGACCAAGCGCATTGAAGCGGTGAAAGGCTGTCGCAAGGTCGGCAAGAAGGATCTGAAGTGGAACAATGCGATGCCGAAAATCACCGTCGATCCGGAAACGTACGAAGTGCGGGCGGACGGGGAGTTATTGACCTGCGAGCCGGCCAAGGTGTTGCCATTGGCGCAAAGATACTTTCTGTTTTGATGGCAATGACGGTGATGGAAAATCCGAAGCTCGAAATCGGAAGCCCTAGAGAAGGCCGAGATCCGAAGTCCGAATCGGATGCACCCGGCGGTCGGGTTCCGGAATTCGGACCTCCTTCGGATTGCGTTCCTCGCCTTTCGGATTTCACCCTCTGGCAACTCGTGGACTCCGCCTTTCCCACCGGCGGTTTTGCGCATTCGGCCGGACTGGAAGCGGCGTGGCAACACGGGGAAGTGCGGAATCGCACGGAGTTGCTTTCGTTTTTGGAAACCAGCTTGGCGCAACTCGGGCGGGCGGCTTTGCCGTTTGTCACGGCGGCTTGGGATGCGCCGGAGCGGTTGCTGGAATGGGATGAACTCTGCGATGTTTTCACGACCAATCACGTCGCCAACCGCGCCAGTCGTTTGCAGGGGAAAGCATTCCTGATGGCAGTCGAGCGGATTTTTGTGGAGCGCGGCGTTCAGGCCGACGGCGACAGTGCGCTGAAGCGGCCTGAAGGCCGCGCTCCCTTCGCCCACTTCGGCCCAGTCTTCGGAGCTTCTCTGCGCGCGCTGGGAATGGATCGCCCCACGGCATCGCGGATGTTTTTCTTCAATCACCTGCGCGGCTTGATCGCGGCAGCTGTGCGATTGAACATCGTTGGGCCGATGGAAGCGCAGGGATTGCAGCATGGCCTTTCGAGCAAGGCGGAGGAAATTTTTAAGAATTGTGAAGCGTTGACGCTGGACTATCTGGCCCAAACCGCGCCCCTCCTCGACCTGTGGCAAGGCGCGCAGGATCGACTCTACTCGCGGCTTTTTCAGAGTTGAATTTCGATATGATGAACATGAATCACGGCACTCCAATGAATCTGCTCCTTCATTTCCATTCCGCCGACAGCAACGGTCATTCGCATTCCGACAATCCCGGCCACTTTCACGAACGCGAACTGCCGCTGGATCGCGATTTCAAACGGCGCGCCTTTACCGTCGGCATTGGCGGACCTGTGGGCAGCGGCAAGACCGCACTCTTGCTCCAACTCTGCCTCAAGCTTCGCGACCGCCGGAACATTGCGGCGGTGACTAACGACATCTTCACTCGCGAAGACGGCGAGTTTCTCACGCGTAACCACGCGCTGCCCGCTGAGCGGATTCGAGCAGTTGAAACGGGCGGTTGTCCACATGCCGCGATTCGCGAGGACATTTCCGCAAACTTGCTGGCGCTGGAAGAACTGCATCAGAAATTTCGGCCGGAAATCCTGTTCATTGAATCGGGTGGCGACAATCTCGCTGCCTGTTTCAGCCGCGAGTTGGCCGACTTCACCATTCAAGTCATTGACGTTGCGGGCGGCGACAAGATTCCGCGCAAAGGTGGACCGGGAATCACGCAGACCGACCTGCTGGTGATCAACAAAACCGATCTGGCCAAAGCCGTTGGCGCCGACCTCAAAGTCATGGAATTCGATACCAGAAAAATGCGCGGTCATGGTCCGTTCGTGTTCGCGCAGGTGAAGCATGGGGTTGGAGTGGATGAAATCATCGAGCATGTCCTGCACGCCTGGAAGCATGCGGTCGGATTGCCTCACTAAACCGTGTGGCGCTGGAGGAATTATGCAAGAAGAACATCCCGCGTTTGCCAACCAATCCTGTTTACCTGGAACTGCGTTTTGGGCAAAGTTTCCTCCATGACTGTTGTTAAGACAATTTCGACTCCGATGGATAGCGCCCAGCTGATTGACTACATAAACCTGAAGTTGGCGCTGCTGGGCCTCCCGCCGGTGCCAACGCATGGCGATGCCGGGATAAGTGACATTCTCAATTCGATGATCGCCCAGTTCCGGGAAAAGGAACGGCTGCTCGCCAATCACCTATGCCCGGTCGATCAGCGTATTCAGACCTTCCTTTACGATTATCTCCAGGAGGTGCCCGCCCCGAAATTGCCGCTGCGGACCCTGGTTCTCGACCAGCCGGGCATGGCGCGGGCACTCTCGCTGCCGGTGGATCGCGATGACTTCGCCTCCGGCATTCTTAATTCCTATCGCGTCAAACAAGGCGTGCTGCACAACCCGCGGAGTGACCGCCGAACGACTCAGGGAATTTTTCACGTCACCGAAGGCGGCTTGCCGATCCCGGATGACAAGATCGGCGTTCCCAAGGCGACGTTTGCGAAGATGCTGGGGTTTGCCTTGAATCCGCCCGGCGACCTGCTGCGCCTGCCGTTCACGGCGACTCAATTGCAGCCGGCCGAATGTTTTGTGTCGCTGTTGATGCGGCCGATTGTGTGTCCGGAAGTTCCGGGATTCACGCCGCGCAAAACGATGGAAGTTCGCTTCTTTGCACCCGGCAATCTGGTTAGCAACCTGGATTTTGTTGAAAGCATTTTTGGAAATGGCGGCGATCCGAACCTGCCGGAAAACGATGCGGGCCTTGATGTGGAACATTGGACCGGCCACACGGGCTGCGTCATTCTCGCGCCGCACCTGGTCCGGATCACCAAGCAAGCCGCCGGTCTGCCGCGCTGGGAAGAGGCCACCGAACGCCAGCGCCGCGATGGCATGTGTTGGAAAAGCGACGAAGAACTCTACAACAACGGCCAGGCTTTCAAGCTGACCTGTCGCGACGCATCGGGCGTGATCGTCACGATCATTGCCGACAACTATTACGGTTACTGCAAAAAGGAAGTGAAGACGCAGATCAGCTATGCGGCCAACTTGTATGGCTTTTGCGAGGAGGAGCATGCTGGCGGCGCGCTCGTGTTCCAGAGTTACGATCTGGGCGAGGAATTTCATGGTGATCTGCACGTCAAGCCGATGGGGCACTCGTTCACGGAAGTCAGTTCCATGCATCGCGACAGCATTGAACTGAAACCTGAAGGCTACGCGATTGATAAAAAATACTCGGACATCATTTACGTTCCAGAAGGCGCGCGCTTCGATCTTCATGAACAGAAAGTGATCTGGCCGGGTGACAAAGGAGATCGGTCCATCCGGTTGCTTCCGGGCAAGACTTATGTCCGCCCGTCCGGCTACAAAGTGCGGATGGAGAAGCCGTCGGAGCACCGTTCCTGGCGTCTGGTCGGAACGGTTGCGGAAGGTTTGTTCTGTCACAAACCGTGCACTGTTTCCGGCGGCGGCAAATCCGAAATCTCCAAACCAATCACGGATGCGATTCTGACCGGGCCTGTGTTCGTTGCTGACTTCAAAAGGGATTTTGATCAAGTGGCGGAGTTGATCGCCCGCGATTACAGCGGCCGTTTCAAGGATTCGAGCCGGGTCGACCATCGTCCGATTCTCAGCGCTGAACGTTCCCTCGGTTCCGTGATCAAGCTGTTGACTCCGGACGATCAGGATTACAAGCCGGAATACAACGATTGGCTGGAGAACACGCCGCAATATCTGAAGGAACTGGTCTTCGTGGTGAAACGCTATTTCAAACCAGAGTGGAACAATCATTGGCGTGAGCATTTCAGCGTGGACATCATCAACGGCAAACCGGGCAACGAACTCAAGTGCGACAACCGCAAGCTCGTCACCACGCATCTGCGCGTCGGCTTCGATGCCGATGGCGCGTGGCGCACATTCGGGTTGCGCAAAGATTTTCATCCATCGGTGAAGATTCAGGCGGAGGACGATATCACCGCTTCCGTTGTGGTTCCGGCCAGCGCGCTGGGCGAATTGGAAGGCGCCGACAAGGCGGCTTCGTTCAAGTTTGCCGAGAACTGCGAGTTGAGATTGTTCCAGCGCCCGGATGACGCCATTCATCGCGGTTACGACAAGCAGACCGAAGCGGACTTCTCGCACGGCAATAATTTCTTCTCGAATTATCAGCCGCTCACTGTTCAGGACGCGCGCGAGTTGCTGGAAAACTCGATCGCATTCTACCAGTTCACCGAACCGATGCAGCGGCTGATTCGCGAAACGGCGGAAACCGGAAAGCCGAATTACATCGTCTGCTCGGCGCATCCGCGTCTGGTGGACGGAAAGCCCAGCAAGAATCCCCGCTATCTTCAGAACCGGCCGGATCTGGTTCATCCGCGCGAAACGTATCTGGCCGGCGTGTCCGCGCGCCTTCGCCGCCGATTGCCGCCCGGCAAGCCGCTGCACAAGTTCGTTGAGGCCGTGCTGCCTGGTCGCCGGAACAATCCACCCGAACCCGGCGTCCGCCCGCTCGCCGTGTTCAATCCGATTCATTATTTCGAGCTGCCCGAGTTGTTCATGGAATTCATTTGCAGCATGACCGGCAAGTCGCCTTCCACCACTGGCGCCGGTTCGGAAGGCGCGCTCACCAAAGGGCCGTTCAATGCCTTGCCGCCGATCATTGATTTGAACAATGCGCTCGTCTCCTGGCTCTTGACCGGGCACAACGGCTTTGTCACCGCGGCGGGCTTTGTCGGGCCGAAGGTGCGTGTGGATCACGATGTCAGCCTGCTGGTGCCCGAAGTTTGGTGTCGCATGAGACCGCAGGAACGGGATCCGAAGTTTTTGATGGCGGGCGGTTACCTGGAAAAATGCCAGGACTTCGAGCACGGCGGAAAAAAGATTCTCGCCAGCCGGCTCGGCTATCGCATCAACGCGCATTTTGTGCGGGCGTTCTTTGGACGCGTCTTCAATCATCCGCACGAGGTGTTCACCGATGAGATGTTGCAGCCCGAGTTGCAAAGCCTGGAGGTCTTCGTCGATGGCCTGGAGAACATCCTCGCGACACAGCGACGTGTCTCAAAATCCTACTTCGACGATGGCAGTATCGCTCAGGCATGTCCGCCGTTGAAAGCGCTGCTGACGATCATGCTCAAGGATGAATGGGAAGGCAAAGGACTCGAACATCCTGAAGTGCGCGCTCTCTTCACGCGTGAAAATCTCCTGGCCAGCGATTGGTACGCCGCTCGCCTCAAAGCCAAGCAGGAGGTCGACCGCCAGTTGTGGTGCCGGCACGTTGATTACCTCGAGAAATTTCTCAAACGCGCCAGTCATGCTGATGAAGCGGTGCGTCTGCAACTGCCGCATCGGCTGGTGCGCGCCCGCAAACAGTTGGATGCCGTGGAATCAGCGGATTACTGGAAAACGCTGCGCGGCACTCTCGGCGCGGAGCCGATTAGCAAATACACGTGAGCTGATGATGGAACCTGCCACCCAAATTCAAACTCCGGTCGGGCCGGAGGCCTCGCAGCGGTGGCAGGTTGGGCGAAGCGAATCGGCTGGAAGGAACGCGGCAGTTCAGCCGCTTCCGGGCTGGAGCCATTCACATTTCGAAGATGTGAGCCCGATCCGCGTCTTTCTTGTAGGCGACGGTTAGCACGAGTGAGCATTGCGGTCGATGTGATTCCGTTAGGCAATGTTTCGGATGTCCCAGCAGTGTCTTGTCAACAGCAGCAAATGGCTTCAGATCCCAAACGGTCCGGCTTCAAGTGAGCCCCTGAAAGGCGCTCATAAGGGAGCGGGGATAATGAGAGCTAGCAAACGAGCTTACGTACCATCTTTCCGATTTTTCTATGGACAGTTTTTTTCGGAGCTATTAGGGTCGGCCGCATGGAGAGAATAATCGGAAAACTTCGGGGGCTTGGGTTCAACACTGTTTTGGTCGGGTTGATGGCGATTAATGCTTCGGCCGAAACACGCTATGTGGACATAAACAACGCAAACGCTGCGCCGCCCTACACCACCTGGGCTTCTGCGGCGACAACCATTCAGGAAGCGATTGATCTCGCGGACATCGGCGATCAGATTTGGGTCACGAATGGGATTTACGAAACTGGAGGGCGGGCGATATACGGACTTACAAACCGTATTGCCCTTACGAAGGCGATCACTGTTCAAAGCGTCAACGGGCCTGCCGTAACGATCATCAAAGGGTACCAGATTCCCAGCTCGACCAACGGCGCTAGCGCCGTTCGTTGTGCCTATCTGACAAACGGATCGGCTTTGACAGGTTTCACGCTACAAGGCGGCGCAACGGGGACCGCCGTCGGAGCGACCGACGGCGGCGGTATCTGGTGCGAAAGCACCAATGCTTTTATTACGAATTGTGTGCTGGTTTCAAATTCAGCGAACGTGTCCGGTGGAGGAACCTACAAAGGAACCCTCGTCAATTGTATGTTAACGAATAATGCGGCATTGTTTGGTTCTGGCGGCGGGAGTTCCGGAAGCATTTTGAAACGCTGTATTTTGTTGGGAAACGTGGCTTTATCCAGTGGCGGCGGCGCGTATGGAGGCAATTTGGAAAACTGTATCGTGATTGGGAATCGGGCACAAAACGGAGGTGGAATGTATGATGGATCTGCCCGAAACTGCACAATTATCAGCAACACGGCATCCACTTCTGGCGGCGGCTTTTATTCGGTTACTCCCACAGCCGTGCCGATCAATTGCATCATGTATTACAACAATGCATCTGCCGGATCTTCGGGCGATTCGTATGGGCCATTTGCGACCAATTGCTGTGTTTTGAATGCATCTGTGGAAAGGTCTAGTAACTTCACCAATGCTCCTGTGTTCGTAAATCTCGCCGGTGGAGATTATCGCCTCGCGGCGACTTCACCCTGCATCAACTCCGGGCTGAACCAATATGCTGCGGCAGAGCTTGATTTCGATGGAAATCCGCGAGTTGTAAACGGCCTTGTTGATGTCGGCGCCTTCGAATACCAAAGTCCCGGCTCAACGTTGCCCTATGCCTGGCTGTTGAACCATGGCTTGTCGCTGGATGGATCGGTGGACCATTTCGACAGCGATGGGGACGGGCATGATAACTGGCAGGAATGGGTCTCCTCTACGGATCCGACAAATAGCAGTTCGGTGTTCAGAATGATTACCGTGACCAATGCAGCTGTCGGCCTGAAGATCAGCTGGTGGAGCGAATCTGGTCCACGCTATTTTGTGGAGCGGAGTACGAATCTGGGGACAAGTGGGTTCGAGGTAATTGCGACAAATCTTTCCGGACCAGGCCCCGTTTTTCCAAGGACTTACACAGACTCAACCGCAATTGGCGAAGGACCGTTTTTTTACCGGGTTGGGATTCAGCCTTAGACTCGCGGGACTTCAGAGCCCAGCTTCTCAGACGATCTTCAGCTTCGGCAGATCTTGGGAATCTACCAGACCCACAGGTTCCCGTTTGGCGTTCACGACGATGAGATCATCGATATTGCGCTCATTGAAAATCTTCAATGCTTCCGCCGCCAGCGCCTCATCGCGAATGCAGATGGGGTTGGGAGTCATCACGGATTTCAGGGATCGCGAAAGCAGGTTGTCGTCTGCGGCCATGTGACTCCGGAAGTCGCCGTCAGTGAAAACGCCCGCGAGTTTGCCGCGCGCATTGACGACGCTCAAGCTGCCGGACTTCGCACGTGTCATCACCAGCAGGGCTTCCTTGACCGTCAGGCTTTCGCTGGCGACGGCATTG
>JBQCEJ010000391.1:0-5662 GCA_051960355.1 Verrucomicrobiota bacterium
CCATGTTGTCGGACTGGAGCCACGAGCCGCCGTTGGTGATCTGGAGATTGGAGGTGCGCGCGGCAAGCAAGGTGCCCTCGTTGGTCACTGTCCCGCCCACATACATGTTGATGGTGGTGGTGCCGCTGCTGCCCGTGTTGCCAATCCGAACCGTCTTGTTGGTGGCCACCGTCACAATGGCTCCCGGCGCGATGCTCAACGAACCGCCCGTGCTGGCCGGGCCAACCGACAGGCCGCCGTTCGCGGCGGACTGATTGCCAGCGAGCGTCAGCGAGCCGGCGGAAACGACGGTGGCACCCTGATAGGAGTTCGCACCGGACAGGACCATTGATCCCGCGCCCGCCTTGGTCAGGCCGTAACCGGCTCCGCCATCGCTGATGGCACCGCCCACTGTCAGGGAGGAGACACCGCCCGGGCTGACCTGCACGTTCGCGCCCAGCGAAACCGTCCCGTTCAAGGCCAGTTCCTGACTGCCGACAAAACCGAAGGCGCCATTCCAAACCTCGGAATTCGTCAGGGTGATTGGACTGCTGCCCTGGCTGTCAATGTTTCCCAGATTGATGGTCAACAAACCGGTGCCCAAGGCCTGGTCGTGGTTGATGATCAACGTGCCCGCACCGAGCGTGGTGCCGCCGCTGTAGCTGTTTGCACTGGACAGCGTCAGGCTGCCGGTGCCCTGCTTGGTCAGCGAACCAGTGCCCGTGATGGCGCTGCCGATAAAGGAGTAGTTCTTACTGTTATTGTTCAGGTAGATGGCGCTCGGCGAAACGGGGGTCGCAACCGAGATCGTGGAGTTGCTGGCCGCGTCATCGAAGAGGGCGGCATTCCCGTCGGCATAGACCGCCGGGGTGACGCCTGAGAGCCAATTGGCGGTGGTGGCGATGTCCCAGTTGCCATTTGCCGCACCGGACCAGGTCTGATAGGTGGCCGATACAGCGGTGACGACCATCGCCAAGGTGTTACCGTCGATGTTCGTCAAGGTGGCCTCGACAAACGGCGGCGTCTCGGACAGCACCGCGGAGGCGAAATACACGGAACTGCCGCTGATGAGCGGATAGACCTGCCCCACGGAGAACGAGCCGCTCAGCACTTTGATCGTCAGCGGGCTGTAGGCATAGGCACCCGTGCCATAAACGGGCACCGTCGTCGTGCTGTTCACCCCGGTGAATTCCACGGTCACGGGATCGGCGCCATAACCCAACACCAGTGAATCAACCTGCAACTGGTTGGTGCCGGACACGCTTACGCCCAAGGTGGTGCCATCAAGCACGGTGATCGAACCGCCGGAGGTCTTGGCTGTGCTCATCACGAGCTTCCCGGCGTTGACGGTGGTGATCCCGGTGTAGGTGTTGGTGCCGGACAAGTTCAGCGTGCCGGCCCCTTCCTTGGTCAGATTGCCTGGGCCGGCAACCCCTCCGGAGAGGTTCAACGTGCTGCCGCTCGCGACGCCAATGGTCGGACCGCCCGCAGAATCGCCGGTCATGTTCACCGGTCCGGAGATAGTTGCCAACCCACTGCCATTGGTGAGCGTGGAGTAATCATCCAGGACGATCTGCTTGTTCAGGGCGATGGTGGGGGCAAAGGTCTGAAGTTGCGCACCCGCGCGAACCGTGAGGGTTTTGGCCGGATTACCAAGGCCGGTGGTGCTGGTTGCGTAAAGCAATGTGCCTCCGCGCACTTCGATGTCGCCGAGTGCCGAATCCACAGTCACGCCGACAAGGCTGACCAGGTTGGCGCCAACCTTGATGAGGTTGTAGGGATTACCGCCCGTGGACAAGGTGGCGGTGGGGTTGGCCCGGATGTCCCAGCGGCCCGTGCCGCCGAAAGCGGTGTCGCCGGTCAGGGTGACAAAGCGAAGCCCTTGGAGTTGGTCAGCACCGAGATTGATGATCGCGCCGTTGGTGACGCCCAAGGTGAGGTCGCCCATGCCTTTCACCACGACGGGCTTGTCTTCCATCGTCTGACCATTGATGTTCAATGCCCCGCCATCAACGAAAACAGGAATGGTGCGCTCCGCGCCGAACAGGCTGACGGTGGGAATCCGCAGCACTCCGCCCAGAATGTAATTGGTGCCGGTCAAAAAGCCTAACTGGCTGTATTGCAGCGTGCCGGGACCATACTTGGTGAACGTGTTACCATTGGCTTGCATAACGCTGTTGGCGGTGAAATTCAGGGTCGCATTCGGGTCGGTCACGGAGATGCCCCCGCCATTGGGTCCTACCGTGAACCGCCGGTCATTCGATTCTCCGGGCCCGGTGTATTCCAGAATGCCGCCATCCAACACCTGTCGGTCCACGATGCCCGCGGCGGCGCCAATGGGACCAGCCACGCCGCCATTCCCGATGCTCGGGACACTCAACTTGCCGCCGCCATACCGCGTGACGCCGGTGTAATCATGGTTGACGTTGTTGGTGAGCGTGCCCGAACCCAGCTTGGTCACGCCCGTCAGGCCCGTGATCTTGCCGCCGAGGTTCTCAAAGGAGTAGTTGTTGGTGCTGTTGACCACCACCCCACCGGGCTGGACGGCCACGCCGAAATTGACCGTCCGGTTCGCGGCGCTGTCATCGAAGAGCACGGCGTCGAAGTCGTAAAAGACATCCGGCACGAGGCCATTGAGCCAGGTTGTGGAGATGCCCACATCCCAATTGTTGCCCGCGCCGTCACCCGTCCAAGTCAGGAAGGCCGGCGGGGTGCCGGTGACCACGAGATCAATGCTCCCGGTGTTGGCGACGATGTAGCCGCCCTGCACGCCGCGGGCACCAATGGTGAAGTTGGTGACGGCAAAGTTGCTGGCGTCGCCGGTCAGGCTGCCGGTGAACTTGATGAGCTGGTAGGTTCCGTTCGGGATGTAGCCGTCCAAGTAATTCTCCAGCCAGAAGGTGTTCAGCCCCGCCACCGAAAGATTGCCATTCACTTGAATCACGTCACTGGGCGACATCACGCCGCTCGGATCCGAGGAGAGATTGAAGAAGTTGGTGGTGCCGTTCAGGGCAAGGTCGCCGTTGATGGTCAGCGTGCCCGCGGTGTTCAGCGTGGCGCCCACGTTCGGGCGCAGCACGGAGTTGGCCGCCGCCACCACAGTGCCCTGCACGACGCCGTTGCCTTCGAGGGCCTGCGCCGCCAGCAGGGGCCAGCCACCGGCTTGCGCCGAGACATCGAAGGTCGCCCCAGGGTAAATGCGCACCGCCGCGCTGTTGGAAATGGAGCCGGTCGCCCCGAGTGCCAACGTGCCGTTCTGAACATAGACGGCGCCGGTGGTGGTATTGGTTCCATTGAGTGTCCATTTACCGGCGCCGGCCTTGGCAATGGTGTAGCCTGTAGTGGAGGTTCCATTCGCGATCGGGCCGTTGACCTCGCCGTTTGCTGCGCCTTGGATGTTTAAAAACCGGCTGTCTCTGGTGGTGTCAACGACCCCATTCAACTTCAAAAGGCCACCTGAGGAATAAACGATCAATCCGTTGCCACCGGTGCCGGTCACCCGCAGGTTGCTGGTGATGGTGTTGGTGCCGGAAAGATTTTCGATGGTCGGCACCGCGCCCTCGCCGGCATTGCCCGAACTGAAGCCGGTGAAGGTGTTCGCAATGGTGTTTTCGCCCACCGTCGCGATCTGCAGGGTGCCGGTCCCGGTGCCCGCTCGGGAAAGGGTAACACTACCCGTGCCCAATGCGCGGGGATTGGTGATCTTCAGCGTGCCGGTGTTGTTGGCGACGGTCGTGGTGCCGGAGTAGGGATTGGTGCCGCTCAGCACCAGCGTGCCCGCGCCCTGCTTGGAGATGCCATACGCCGCCGTGCTGGAGACCACGCCGTTGAGGGTCAATTCGCCAGCCGTGACATACACCGATCGGTTTCCGGTCAGGATGAGGTTGTGGTTGATGGCGTTGATGCCGGTGAAGCTTTCAACTGTCCCACCGAGCGTTACCGGATTGCCATTCAGCGTCCAGCCGCCGGTATTAAAGTAGATCGCGCGCGCCGGCGTGGTGGCATTCACGACTGAGATCGCGGCAAAGTTGTTGGTGTTGTTCTGGCGCGTGGAACCGTAGAACAGCAGGCTGTCCACCCCGTTGGCGGCGGGCGCAACGCCGCCCCAGTTGGCCGGCGTGGTCCAGAAGTCGTCCGTGCCTCCGCCGTTCCAGGTGCGGCTGGTGGCGAGGGCGGAGGTCAACGACGCGGCTCCGAGCGCAAGGGCCAGCAGCGAGCCGCGGAGTCTGAAACGAGGGGACGGCATTTTTTTGACGCTGTGCCGTTCAAGCCCGGAGATGAGGTCAGCATTATTGTTCATGGTTGCTGGGGATTTTGGAGGGTAGTGGTTTTTGAATCATGAAACGGGTCACACTATAACCGGCCCTCCCGGCCAGCGGTATCCTCTAAATGGGTGAACCTGACGCGAAGCAAAAATGGCGCTGCGAACCGACCGGGCGTGGTGCCGG
Organism: Verrucomicrobiota bacterium; assembly: GCA_051960355.1. Lineage (GTDB taxonomy): Bacteria > Verrucomicrobiota > Verrucomicrobiia > Limisphaerales > DASXHY01 > DASXHY01. The sequence continues at coordinate 4,428 of JBQCEJ010000391.1, forward strand.
AATCGCTCAAACCGGATATTCACACCCTTCGGCGGGAGCACCGGCTTGCAGCCGACTTTTCGAGGTCAGAACGCCCCAAGCGCTCCCAGACCGGCGCTTCACACTGTCGCGGTTTCGTTTCGTGCGGCGTGCGAAATTTCCGGGTTAACGTCCGACTAGGTGGAAGCAGGCGCGGGATTCCGCAGATACCGGGCGACAGCGGCGGCCCGGGAACGGACGTGCAGCTTGTCGTAAATGTTTTCCAGATGCGTGTGGATGGTTGTGGCGCCCAGATTCAGGCGGGCTGCGATTTCCTTGTTGGTGTAGCCCGACGCGAGCAGTTCCAGCACCTCGCGTTCGCGACGGCTCAGACTGGCGTCATTACCGGAAGTTGAAGCCGGTTTCTGGAACGATTCGACGACCATGCGGGCGATTTCGCCGGTCATGGGGGCACCGCCTTGCAGCACGTCCTTGATGGCTTCCAGCAACTTGGCGGGCGGGGTGCGCTTGAGCAGGTAGCCCCGTGCGCCCGCCTGCAGCGCCTTGAACACCCATTCGGTGTCGTTATATACGGTTAGCATGATAATCGGCACGGTCGGCAGCCGCTCCTTGAACCACGCCGCGCATTCGACACCCGAGTGGTTGGGCAGATGAATGTCCATCAGGATGACATCCGGCTCGGCGGCGGGAAATTCTTTCAAGGCGTCCTCGGCGCAATTGCATGCGCAGACGCAGCGGAACCCGGGCGAAGTGTCAATCACCCGCTGCAACAGCCGGCGCACTTCGGCGTCATCTTCCACAATGGCAACTTTCGTAATCATGGCGTTCATGCCTGCAAATTAAATTCCATCCGTCACGGCCGCGGGCGGGTCTCACCGGTTCGGCAAAACCTGCATCGGCCTCCACTGTCAACCCTCCGTGAAATTTTTCCAATCCACCAATCGGGTGATTTTGGCGGTCAGAACGGCAGCGTGAAATGCACCCGGCAACCTTTGCCCGGCTGGCTTTCAATGACGCATGCACCGCCGACTTCCTCCAAGCGGCTGCGCATGTTGACCAGCCCGTTTCGTCGGCTGCCGGCCTGCGCCGGATCGAAACCGCGTCCGTCATCTTCCACGGTCACAGCCAGCGTGCGCTCGCGGCAGCGGAGTGTTAGCCAGACTTCGGCGGCGTTCGAGTGTTTGGCCACATTGTTGCAGGCCTCCTTGATAGCCAGCAACAGGGTGTGGCGGGCCGCCGCGCCCAGCGTGGCCTCC
>JBQCEJ010000392.1:0-9114 GCA_051960355.1 Verrucomicrobiota bacterium
CGCAATCGCCTGAGTGTCGGGCTGCTGGATCGCGGCTTTGCAGAGTGCGACGAACTCGTTGTGGTCGTGAGCAATCTTCACAACCGAGCTGAAATTGCTGACTACATCGGATATGGCGGAGCTGATGATGGGCTTGCCGGCGGCCATGTATTCCAGAGCCTTCGTCGGATTGATGTATTCCGTCGATTCATTCAACGCGAACGGCATGAGGCAGACGTCGAAGCCTTTACAGTAAGCCGGGAGATCTTCGTACGGTCGCTGGCCCAGCCAGTGAAGATTCGGCCGGTAGGGAAACGAATTCGCATCGACTTTCAAAACCGGTCCGATGATGGCCAGCGACCAGTCTGGATTCGCATCAGCCAGGGCGGCGATCAGTTCGTAATCCATCCGTTCATCGACCACGCCGAAATATCCGAGAATGGGTTTGTGCAGGTTGGCCAGATCGTCCGGGATTCGAGTTTGACGTTTGCGCGCTTTGCCGAAATGAGCGACGTCCACGCCGCAGCCGTGGAAGTGGCAATTCGAATTGGAGCGGCGCTTGGATTCGTAGAGCTTGCGGCCGCCAGTAAAGACGACATCGGCCAGAGCTAGCAGGTTGGCCTCGCGTTTTTGAATTTCAGGGGGCGCGCAACGGAACTTCGAGAGTTCATCCATGCAGTCATACACCGTGAGAATTTCCTCCATGCACCCGCCGAAAGCCGCGACTGCCATCGGATCGTAAAACCATTGAACGGCATTCCGAAATGCGGCGCCCGGCCCGGCGATAAATTCCTGGACGATCCGGCGACGTTCGTTATCGACGAACTCCGCGTTTTTCCAACGCCAGGTGGGAAACTGGATTCGCAAGACTGTGAGGTTGGGAAATTCTTCCGGTGTGGAAAAGCGTGCGGAAGGCGCGGCCAGTTGCGGATCGGGACCGACGGTTTCCACGAAAAGAATTTTGTGGCGGTGGCTCAAACGGGAAAGGAACTGTTGCGGTCGTTGCCACACCCAATCCCAACAGAGATGACAATGAACGATGATTGGGTATTTGGAATGGTCGGCTCCGTTCGAGCTGCCATTGGAGCCGTTGGCCCTGAGACGTTTGCTTCGGGATTTTCTGGGCGGGACAGTTGAGCGAGTGAATTTCTGTGAAATCGGAATGCGAGGTTCGCGGGTGACATCATCTTTTAACGTAAACTCAGATCCATTTGGCAAGTACGACATAATAAATCGGTATTTAACGTCCCGGAGATTTTCTCCAGCGCGTTACACCAAAAGGGATAACACTGTTTTGTTTAAGGGACTTCAAAACCGGTGTTGTCTCAATGGGGTCTTGACCGCAAAGTGCCTTGTCACCCGGAGAGTTCGAAGGCAAAGTGAGTGGCAGAAATGATCGAATCCAGTGGTAACACGCTGGTAAAACGCCTTGTCAACACGGATTGAATCGGGAAATAAAAAGCTATGAAGCTGGACGAAGCGCAAACAAAACGAGTCGCCGCATGGATCGAAGAAGGTTTGAAACTCTCTGAGATTCAAAATCGCATGAGTTCAGAATTGGGACTCCAACTGACTTACATGGATGTGCGCTTGCTCGTGGACGATCTGAAGCTCACGCCGAAGAACACGGAATTTCCCAAAGCTCCGGTCCCGACGCCAGCTCAGGCAACCATTCCTGGCCAAGCCGAGTCGTCCGCCGCCGCGCCGGACGCAGTCGCTGGTCAAGCGGCTTTGCCTACCGGCAACCTGTCGCTTTCCGTGGATCAACACACCCGCCCGGGAGCGATCGTCAGCGGAAAAGTAACGTTCAGCGACGGCAACAAAGCCGATTGGTATATCGATCAGACGGGTCGCTTGGGATTGGCCTCGCAGATGCCGGGTTATCGCCCCTCGCCGGCCGATGTGCAGCAATTCCAAATGGCGTTGGAGACTGAGTTGAGCAAACTCGGCTTGTAACGCCGCGTTCAAATCCGGTTTCGCGGCCTTACACGCAGGCCAGTCGGTTCGGGTGAATCGGCAAAAGACAAAACACCGTTTTTCGCAGTCACCCCGAGATACGGATCGTTTGTAAATAACAGGTTACCATCCAGATCCAGGTAATCGCACAGTTCAGCGAGGTGCGCGGCGGCACTGATGAGAACACTCGTTTCGATCATGCAACCAAGCATGGTCTTCAGCCCGAGTCTGCGGGCGGCGCGAAGCGCTTCAACGGCCCCCATGATGCCGCCCGTCTTTACTAATTTCACATTGACGCCGTCGAAGCATTCGGCCGCTTTTTCCGCGTCGGCCTGGAGGTGATACGATTCATCGGCGAAAAGTGGAAGCGGACTGCGTTTCTTGAGCCAGACCCAATCTGCCACCGGAGCGGACGCCGGCATGGGTTGCTCGACGAACTGAACGTTTCCATTCGTGGCCAACCACTCGATCATCGCCAAGGCTTGTTCCTTTGAAGTCCAACCTTCATTGGCATCGATTCGTATCGGCTTCGCGGAGGCTGCCGCACGGAGAGCGCGCAGATTTTGCTTATCGTCCGTGCCACCCATCTTCATTTTAAGGACCGGAAACTCCTGAGCGGCAATCACTTTCGCAGTAATCACTTGCGGCGCATCAATTCCGATGGTGAACGACGTTGTATGCTGGCCTTCACGAAAACCCAAGCCGAGGAAGTCGCTGAGCGGTTGCTGGTTGCGCTTCGCGAACAGGTCCAACAGTGCAATGTCGATCGCGCATTTGGCGGACATGTTTCCAGCACCTAGGCTTTGCAAATACGCGGGAATATCACCCGGCTGGGCAGGGAGCGAGTTGGGATCGACTTGCGAAAGGAAGGCTTCGACTGTGGAAACAGACTCATTGTATCGCGAAACTGGCGCTGCTTCTCCGCGGCCGGTCAACCCGTTCGAGTCCGTCAGTTCCAGAATGCAGACTTCAAAGTGACTGCCGCCCGCTGTGCGAGCGATTTTCCACGGGTGAGTCGATGTTAACTCCACTCGCCTGATATTCAGTTTCACGGTCGCGATTAGGAATGAACGGTCACTCGGACGCAATCTTTATTCGGGATCGGACGGTCCGGTTTCGTCGGGAGAAGCGGCAGGCAAAGCGGCGTTCTCGTTGGCTGCGGAACCGCGCTTCAGCCAGACCATCAGAATGCTGATATCGGCCGGGGAAACACCTGAAATGCGCGAGGCCTGGCCGAGCGTGGCGGGCCGGATCTTCGCCATTTTCTGGCGAGCTTCCGTGCGCAGACTGGGAACCAGATCGTAATTGAAAGAAGCAGGGATCTGCTTGCTTTCAAATGACTTAAACTTCTCGATTTCCGCTTCTTGCCGATCGATGTAGCCCGCGTATTTGATGGCGATTTCCACTTGGTCCGTGACGTCTTTGGAAAGCGTCGCGTCGGCCTTGGGCAAGCTGGCATAAGTGACTTCGGGCCGACGGAGCAACTGCGCGAGCGTTTCAGAGCCTTCGCGAGAGGTTGCCAAGCGCTTCATTTCAGAATCGATTGCGGTTTGCTTTTTCTGAAACTCAATGTAGTTCCGTTCCGGCAACAAGCCGATCTCGTATCCAAGACTGGACAAACGGCGATCGGCGTTATCCTGTCGCAGCAAGAGGCGGTATTCGGCTCGGGAGGTAAACATGCGATAGGGCTCAACCGTCCCTTTGGTTACAAGATCGTCGATGAGAACGCCGATATAGGCCTGATCGCGGCGCAGGACGATCGGTTCGCGATTAAAACAGCGGCGGGCGGCGTTGATCCCCGCCATCAGGCCTTGAGCGCCGGCTTCTTCATAGCCGGAAGTGCCATTGATCTGGCCGGCGAGGTACAAATTGCGACATGCCTGGGTTTCCAACGAAGGGTGAAGCTGCGTAGGGAACGCAAAATCATACTCCACGGCGTAAGCCGGGCGCAGAATCTCGGCATTTTCGCATCCAACGATCGTGCGCACCATTTCCACCTGAACTTCGTAAGGCAACGAAGTGGAAAAACCGTTCACGTAGATCTCATCCGTAGCGATGCCTTCGGGTTCCAGGAAAATCTGCTGGCGTTCCTTTTCAGGGAAGCGAACGATTTTGTCTTCGATGGATGGGCAGTAGCGGGGGCCGATGCCTTCGATAACGCCCGAATACATGGGGGATTTGTGAATATTTTCCCGAATCAAGGTCGCCGTGCGCTCGGTTGTGTAGGTGACGTAGCACGGGAGCTGGCCGTTGATCTTGTCCAGAATGGAGCCCGGCGGATAAACACCGTTGGAGTGGCCTAGGTCACGAGAATTCACTCCGGAATGTTCCACGTGGAACAAGTCGTCCTTCCAAAAAGTAAAAAAGGAAACCGGTTCGTCGCCCGGCTGGGGCTCGGTCTTGGAAAAATCAATCGAACGGCGCAGCAATCGAGGGGGCGTTCCGGTTTTGAGTCGGCCCAGCTCAAGTCCGAGTTCTTTGAGCGAACTGGAAAGTCCCATTGCGGCCGATTCGCCGGCGCGACCGCCTGACTGCTGGTTGGAGCCGATGTGCATCAAGCCCCGGAGAAAGGTTCCGGTTGTGACGACCACGGTTTTTCCCAGATATTGGACTTCCAAGGTCGTTTCAACGCCGTAAACCTGCTGATCCTTGTGCAGCAGCTTGGAGGTCTGCCCTTGCTTGATGTCTAGATTGGGCTGGCGTTCGCAAATCCATTTGAGCCGAAATTGGTAAGCTTTCTTGTCGCATTGTGCCCGCGGTGCCCAAACGGCCGCGCCTTTGGTGGTATTCAGCATGCGGAACTGAAGACCTGTCATGTCGGTCGCCTTGCCCATTTCGCCGCCCAAAGCGTCAATTTCCCGGGTCAGGTGACCCTTGGCCAGGCCGCCAATCGCGGGATTGCAGGACATTTGGCCGATGGTATCGGCGTTGATGGTCAGCAGAAGGGTCTGGGCACCCATGCGAGCGGCCGCGAGTGCCGCTTCTACGCCCGCATGTCCAGCTCCGACGACAATGACATCGTACTGTTTTGGATAAACGAACATCTATTCTTTGCAGTAGCTGGCTTCAAAAGCACTAGGCCCGGCTGTCTTTTGCACGGCGGAACTTGGATTAGCCGCCAGATGTTCGCAAATTTTAAAAATGGTTTCAATCGATTCGGGCTCGCCTAATTTCGCGGCGATGGCGGAGACCGTCAGTCCGGTGCTGCGGTTTTGGTCCAGCAAAGCCAGCACCCTCAGTTTCAACTCGATGACTGCTGAGGCGGCCTTCTTTCCGGCTTCGACTCCGGGTTGATGGTAGGCGTTGATGTTGACCAGGGAGGCGTAGAAACCGACGGCTCGCTCAAAGAGCGCAATCAAAACGCCAACTGCAAAGGGGGAGACTTTTTGAACTGTGATGGTCAGGGATTCCCGGCCGCTTTCATGCAGCGCCTGGCGTGTGCCGAGGAAAAATCCGGAAAGATAGTCGCCTGCCGTTACATTCGGTTCGACATAAAAAGCCCCTTGCTTCCGATCCTGTAACACTTCGATGAAAGTGACAAAGAAGTTGTTCAATCCGTCTCTAAGTTGTTGAATATAAGCATGTTGGTCGGTTGATCCCTTATTGCCAAAGACGGAGATTCCTTGATGCACGGACTTCCCGGAAAGGTCCTTGTCTTTGCCCAAAGATTCCATGATGAGCTGCTGCAGATACTTGGAAAACAGCTCCAGTCGGTCTTTGTAAGGCAAAACGACCATGCTTTTAGCTCCGATACCGTTACCGGCGCTGAACCACATCAAAGCGAGTTGAGCCGCCGGATTTCTGTCAATCTTCACGGTGCGAGTCTGTTCGTCGCACGCTTTGGCACCGGCCAACATCGAATCGATATCAAACCCTTGAAGTGCGGCCGGCAGCAAACCCACAGCGGATAACTCGCTGGTGCGGCCGCCGACCCAGTCCCACATCGGAAATCGTTGAATCCAACCATTTTGAACCGCAACCGCATCCAATTGGCTCCCGGTTTGAGTGATCGCCACCGCGTGGGCACCGAATGCGAGTCCCGCTCTTTCGTAAGCCGCTTGGGCTTCGAGCATTCCGTTGCGAGTCTCTTTCGTAGCCCCCGACTTGGAGATCACAACGCAGAGCGTTTCGCCCAAGCCGTTCCCGATGGAGGCTAAAACGCGATCAAACCCGTCAGGATCCGTGTTGTCCAAAGTGAACAGCCGAAGTCGGTCGGAAGCCGGTTCGCTCAGAGCGTGAGAAACAAACTGGGGTCCGAGAGCCGAACCGCCGATACCGATCAGCAGGAGGTTTTTGAAAGGCCCTTTGGCGCCCCGGATGGAGCCGTTATGAATTTGGGTGGCAAACTTTTGGATGGCTGCCAAGGTGTCGCGGATCTCCCGGGCGATTTCAGGAGTTGGTGCCAGTGAAGGATTGCGCAGCCAATAATGGCCGACCATCCGTTTTTCATCCGGATTGGAGATCGCGCCCTTTTCCAGCTCAGCCATGGCAGCGAACGCTTTTTGCATCCGCGGTTCCATGGACGACAGAAATGCTTCATCGAAGTTCATCCGGCTCAGATCCAGAGCCAGTCCGAGTGTCGGGAACTCGGTATAATATTTTTGGAAGCGTTCCCAGAGTTGCTGTTTGGAGAAATTCATAAGGTGTTTCAACGAAAATGCGGTCGGATGGAATCACGATTTGCAAGAAATGGAAAGCCGTTACTTGAAGCGGTGCAGAGGAACGAGATCGGGAAAGACTCTACTCCGCGCCGCTGACCTTCGGGCCTATGGCTGCGGCTTTAGACGGCGTCGTTCGTCGGTTCCTGCGGGAGTTCCACCGAAATCCTGGTGCCTTTGCCCGGCTGCGATCGAAGTGAAAGCTTCCCGTGATGCGCTTCGATGATGCGATGCACGATGGCCAGGCCCAGGCCGGTGCCGCCGCGTTTGGTGGTGTTCAGCAGCGAACTGAACGCGCGTTCCTGCTGTTCGACGCTCATCCCTTCGCCGGTGTCTTTGAATTCGACAGCGACGTGAGTTGGTTTTGTCGAGGCGGCGCGCGAGCTGATCGTCAATGTTCCACCTGCGGGCATCGCTTCGGCGGCATTGAGAATGATGTTCAAAAACACCTGTTCCAATTGCGTGGCATCTCCCAAAACGGGCGGCAGGTCGGGCTCGAGCCTGGTGATCCAGCGGATGTTCTGATTCTTCAGCTTGTGCCGCACGAGCAATCCCAGTTCATCGATCAAGTGATTCAGATACACCGGCGCCAGTTTGGGCTCAGTGGTGCGGGCGAAATCCAGGATCTGCTCCACGATCTTGTTCAGGTGATCCATTTTTTCGCCGATGATGCGCGCGTCTTTGGATCGCGGATCATTGGTTGGAAACTTCAAATCCAGCGAGTGATACAGCATCTTCATCACCGTCAGCGGATTTCGAATCTCGTGCGCGACCTCGGCCGCGAGCAATCCCAAGGCGGATAATTTTTCGTTCTGCCGCAATTGCTCTTCCACATCGACAATCCGTTCGTACAGCCGTGCCTTTTCAATCGCGATTGCCGATAATTCCGCCAGTGCGGACAGGATGCGGATCTCTTCGTTGGAAAAATTATAAGGCTGGCCGGTGTAAACACTCAGTGTTCCAATCGCTTCTCCGGCGAACAACAGTGGAACGCTCAGCAAAGAAACCAAGCCTTCGCGCCGCGCGATTTCGACATTTTGGTAGCGAGTGGAAATCTGCACGTTCGCCACCTGCAACGGTTTCTTGCGTCGCAACACCACGCCGAGCAGGCTTTCCTGAACGGCCAGTCGCGGCTTGCCGAGATACGCTTCGCCGGCGCCGGAGCTGGCGCGCAAGTCCAGCCATTCCTGCCGCTCATCCAGCATCATCAGCGAGCAGACTTTCGCCCGCATCAAAACACGGGCCTCGCGGGTGACCACTTGCAAGGCGTCGTCGAGACTCAGCGTGGAGTTGATCGTGCGGCTGACATTGGCCAAAGCTTCGAACAGGCGCGCTTTCAAACGCAGTTGTTCGTACAGCCAGGTGTTCTGAATCACCCGCGCCGCCTGAATCGAAAGTGCTTCCAACAACTCCTGATCGGCCGACGTGAAGGCTTCCTTGCGATCGGAATCGACATTCAGGACGCCGCGAACTTCGCCATTCACTTCCAAGGGCACGGCCAGTTCGGATTGGACATGCGACCGCAGGGAAATGTAACGCGGATCCTTGGCGACATCGCCGACGCGGGCGGGCTTGCCATGGCGGGCGACCCAGCCGGTGATGCCTTCGCCGACGCGCAGTTTCAGTGCTGCGGCATTGCGCGGCAGACCTTGAGCGGCCTGGATCTCGAGGAAGTCCGTGGTGGGATTGATCAGGACCACCGAGCCGCTCGATGCGTGCATCAGGCGGACGGCTTCCGTGGTGATCAACTGCAACGCCTCTTGCGGATCGAGCGTGGAATGGATGACGTTGCCGACCTGATGCAACAGATACAGCCGATCGTAGCGCGCTTGCAGTTCTTTTAGCGGATCACTCACAGTTGCTCGAATTTTTTTCCGGCCGCAGTTCAGGGAAATTCTTGAGCTCGCGCTTTATCGCACCCGGGCCATCATCCAGAGTCCAGTAATCGCCACCAGCACGTTCGGAAACCACGCGCCAATCCATGCGGGAATCCGTCCCGCCTCCGCCAGGGCGAAGCCGAGTTGTTGAAGGATGTAATAGACAAAGAAAATGACGATGCTCGCCGCAACGCCGACAAAGACATTGCGGCGTCCCGAGGCGGCGGCAAAGGGAACCGCCAACAAAACCACAACCAGACACGTGGCGGGACCCGCGAAGCGCCCGTGCAATTTGGTGAACAGCCAGGCTTTGATCGAGCGTTCCGGGTTCGGATGCAGTCGCAGATAATTCATGATCCCCAGGAGCGGAATGTCCGCCTTGCGTGTTCGGCCTTCGTTACCAAAGCGTTCGCTGATGCTGATCTCACTGTTGATCACGTCTGGCGTTTCCGAAAATTCCGGAAACGTCATGGCATTGGTTTGTGATTTTACATTCACGGCATCGCGCTCGGGCGCACGACGGATTTCCCGCACTTGAAAAAATGTCCAGACGCCGTTCGTGTAAATGCCGCGTTCGGCGAAGATGGATCGCACCGAACCGTCCGGCAACTGCCAGTCCACCGCCGGCTGGATCATCGTGCCGG
>JBQCEJ010000393.1:0-19535 GCA_051960355.1 Verrucomicrobiota bacterium
AAACAATGCGAACGGCACCCCGTTCATTCAACTGGCCCCCGGCTCTGGAATCAAAGGCTTCAGCTTCCATTATCCCGAGCAGATTTATAACACCAACGATACGGTCAACTTCGGCATGGTTCCTTACCCATTCCTGATTCGTGGACTGGGCGCGGACGTTTATGCCATGAATCTTTCGGCAACGATCCCTTACCAATTGCTTGACCTGGCCACCTACCGTTGCGACCGGCATTACATTGATTACATTTTTTCGACGGCGTTGAAGACCGGCATCCATGTCGGCAACGGCGCGGTGGACGGCCAAATCCAGAACTGCCAGTTGAATCCCTCGGCCTACACTCAGGCGTCATCGTACTACGATAGCATCCCGACCGGAACCGCCAACAATATTCACAGTATCCTATGGCGCGACGCCACCCCTTATCTCTTTGGCCGCATGACCAACGAAGTGCTGCATGAGAACTTCGTGTTCGGCGGCTTGAAAGGCTTTCATCTGGTGGGCGAGGGTGGGCAAGGTTCGTCAGGCCATTGTCTCGGCTTCGGCGTGGATCAATGCACCGTCGCAATGCAAATCGATGCCATTGGCAGCGGCGGACTGGAGCCGATCAACTCACAAATCGTCACGGTCAACGGCACCGCGGGACATTATCTTGAAACCGGCGCTGCGCTGACAAATACCTTCAGGATGTTCAGCTCCGCAGGCTGGGGAACGCATCAATACAGCGCCGTCATCAATGGCGGCGACGTGAAACTTCAGCTCTTCCATCTCGCGCGTGATGGCGAGACGGGTGCCTTCAAAGTGCAAAATCATGCGACGCTGCAAAGCTTTGGCGGGAATCTCGACGACTATCTGGCAGCGGGACATCCTTTTCTGACCATCGCTTCGACTGCCACCGCCAGCTTCACGGGCAACATTCTGAACACCACCGACGCCCAGATGCCGGTCAACAGTGCCAACACGACGGCGCTTGGAAACCTTCGCTACGACGCGGCAGCCACCGGGTCGGCGAGCAGTTGGTCCAACGGCAGCGGCAATCGGGCATGGAACAATTCCGCCAATTGGATCAACGGAGTTCCAGGATCTACGAAACGGGCGGTGATCGCCAAAAGTGCGGTTGCGGGTCCGATCATCGCCACGGGCACCACCGCCAGCGTTAAAAACCTGGTGATTGGTGACGGGATTAGCACAGTCGATACCTTGGACATGACCGGCGGCTCATTGAACGCCGCCGGGTGGCTGGTGCTCGGTTATGGAGCGGGCAACAGCGGCACGCTTACCATCAGCAATGGCGCCGTCACCGTGGGCAGCGATCTGTATATTGGGCTGAACGGCACAGGCGAGGTGTTCCTGGGGGGTGGAACACTCAGTGCCAAGTCGCTCAACCTGACGAGTGGTGGCACGTTGGACATTTCCGGCGGCACCTTGATCATTAACGGCGATGCGACTTCGAGCCTTGGCACATACATCAGCAACGCGTGGATTACCGCCAATGGGGGCGCGGGCGTTCTCATGATGAATTACAACACCTTGAATGCGGGCCGCACCACGGTTTGGGCGACTCCGGCCTATGGCTACAATGCCTGGGCCAACGGCTGGGGCGTTTTGCTTGGTTCCATCAGCGACGATTACGACGGCGACCTGCTGAACAATCTCGGCGAATACGCGTTGAATGGAAATCCGACGAACCGACTGGACACGGGGAGCCGACCAACATTGATCAACGCCAGTGGAGAACTGTTCTACGTCTATCCGCAACGAAACGACGATACGAATCTCGTCTATCTCGTTGAAACCTCGACCAACCTTGCATCGGGAGTCTGGACTAGCACCGGATACACTGTCACCGGCACCAATGTAACGGGCGGACTGTATGACCAGGTCACCAACCAGATTTCGAAGGATGCCCCGGCAACTTATATCCGGCTGAAGATGACTTATCCCTGAGATAAACGAAGACGAACCATGCGATTTCAAGAGAATACAAAGGTCATCAAGCGACCAGTGTTGCTGGCGTTGATGCTGGCAGGCTTTTCATGCGTTTCGTTTGCGCCGACCCTTTCTGCCACGAATACGAACGCGCCGAATTTCCTGTTCATTCAGTCGGATCAGTTCCGCTACGACCTGATGCAGTCGGTGCAGGAGGAAATGGCGCGGTATAACGGTAAGACACACATCCGAACACCCAATCTGGATCGGCTCCGGCGCGAGGGGGTTTATTTCAGGCGGGCCTACACGCAGTGCGCGGTGTGTGCTCCGGCGCGATCCACGTTCCGAACGGGCTGCACGCTGGAGCGGCATGGCGGTCAATCGAATGATCTCGCTGCCAAGTCCACCTATGATTTGGATGCGCAATTCAAAACTAAGATCGAGGCGGATGTCACCCTGGAGCAGATCCTGGTCGAAAATCGTGGTTATGTGGCTGAGCACTATGGCAAATGGCACATGCCCGAGATCTTCAATTGGAGCACGAGCGGTTCGACCCGCATCATGCAGTATAACGACTTTGATTTTGTGTCGAACACACCGCTGTTTAGTTCCTCCTCCTCGCTGAACTACGGAAGCAAACTTGCCTCATTATCGGCAGGCTTGGATTCGACCCAGTATCCGGGGATGCAAAAAAACACCTACTCGAAATATCCGTATGTGACGGACCGGATTGACAAGCGATATGGGCTGGCGCCTTATTCCACGCTGTCCGTCGGCCAGCCTGATCAGCAGGGGCGGGACACCTTGCCAGCCAATCGCACACCGAATTACTTCGATGGCACGGCGTCGCTGGCGGCCCTGGAGCGTCTTGCCGGCGGCGCAAAACCATTTGTGCTGACGACGTCTTTCCACAATCCCCATGCGCCGATGATCGCCACGGGAGTTTACTATGACTATTACAAGGCGCTGGAAACCAACATGTGGCTGCCTCCGAATTTCAGCGGCAGCGACATGGGAAACTCCGCATGGAGCAAGGAAGGCGATCCTGACTATCAGGATCCTGCGAAGATCAAGGAGTGGATGGTTTCCTATTACGCCCTTTGCGAAGAGGTGGATCATTATGTCGGCCTGCTGCTGGATAAACTGGATGAGAAAGGCATCGCCAGTAACACCTTCGTCATTTTCGTCTCCGATCATGGGGAAATGCTGGGCGCGCATGGCATGCGCGAAAAAAACGTCTTTCTGGAAGAGTCGGCGCATGTGCCAATGCTGATGCGTTTTCCTGGCCGGATCGCAGCCGGAACCACCGTGGAAGAAACGGTGGCGACGCTCGACTGCTTTGCCACAACGCTCGACTATCTGGGGGCCTCGTCTTATGACCATGGCGATGGACGAAGTCTCCGGCGCTTTATCGAGAAGAAGAATTACAACCAGGATTTCGACGACGAGGCGATTGTTACGGAGTGGGATTTTCGCGATCCGGATGGCAGTGGTCATTTGACCCGCACGCTGGGCGGCGAGTCCAACTTCATGTGCAAGAAAGGGCCGTGGAAATTAATCCTCACGAAGAAGGCGTCATCCACCCGGCTCGACATGATGTATAACCTCGATGCTGATCCCTTTGAAACCAACAACTACGTGGGCAATAACGGAATGTCGGCGAGCGACGTGGCCATCGGCAAGGCGGAGCATCTGAAACGTCTGCTGATCGAGTGGATGCAGCGCATGGATGGTACCAACCATCTCTATTCCGATCCTGTTTACAACGCCGGCGAGGGCATGGGTGACATCGCGGAAATCACGGCCCGCAGAAAATGGAAGACGCTGAATCTCTGGGTGAGTGATACGACGGTCACGGTAGGCCAGCCGGTGAATCTCGCCGGCCAGTTGACGCGGAACGAATACATTTATCTGGGACGGACAACGGCCGGAACGTTGAACGTGTCGGGCATCAGCGTCCAAGGAGCGGATGCCGGCTTCTTTCAGCTTTCAGAATTCACCTCGGGAATCATCACCAACGGGGGGTACAAACGGGTCAAGCTGACGTGGCGGCCAACGGATTCCGGACAAAGAATCAACGATGCGCGCGTGGTGATCAAAAGCGATGCGGGGCCGGACAGGGTGATTGAATTATCCAGTCTGCTGTTCACGAACTCTGAATCCGCGCCGGGTGCGACTGTCGTGGACATCGCGTTGGGCAGCCTCGATGGGGATGTATTTCCGGCTCGCCCCCTTAACAGCAACACCAGCACCCGAGTAGCCTATGACTGGAGCGCCAGCAGCGTGTTGTTTAATGGCGCGGCGCAGAGCACCCGATTTTACGGCGGAGTCAGCGTGTCGGCCGTCGGTGGCCTCACGACTTTTCCGCCCAACATCCGACTGGCGTCCGCGTCGGATCTCATCACCGCCGATGCGGTGAACGGGGTGACTGGTCCCTCGGAAATCCGCGCTCTGTATCTTTGGGACGCTGCCGACTTTCTGGCGTCAGGAGCCAACCGGTTCGACGGCACCACGAACAGTTCGTTCACGATGAAGGGCGGAACGATGTTCGATCTTGCCGCAGCTGGAGGAACCCGGTTTGTGATTCGGGACGGCAACACATATTACGTTTGCAATCTCACGGGTTTGAACGCAACCACCACCGGGGAATCGGTAAGTCTGTCGGGAGCGGCGCCGGGCCTGCAATGGGCGGCGTTTGATCCCGTCAACTTCGCCGCCTTCACGGAGGACAATGCAAATCTGGGATTCGGCAGCGTGACATTTTCGGCGAGGACCTTTACCAACGTCACGGGGGTTGGCTTCATCGGCAACACCCGGCGCTCCAGCTTCACCCGTTTCGAAGTGGCTCAATTCAAGGTCAACCTGGTTCAAAATCCCGTTCCCTTGAGTTCGCAACCAGCCTTTGATGTCAACCGGGACGGGTTTGATGATTTGGTAAACGTCACTGAAACGGGAGACATCTGCTCGGTGGAAATGCTGCTGTCGGACGGCAGCAAATTCACGAATTTCTCTTTGGCCGGCAGCGTGACCAATCATCCATCTCAGGATAAATGGTTCACTGGCGACTTCGACGGAAACGGCGCGATGGATTTGGCCCGGCTTTGGGGCGGGAGCGACGATAGCGCCTATTGCGAGGTGACGACGAATCTGCAAGGCGGCTCGCTGTCCCTGGCTCCGTGGGCAAGCGCGTTGGGCGGATACTCCGCTTCCCAGCGCTGGTTCCGGGGCGATTTTGACGGCGACGGGAAGGATGATCTGCTGGAGATCCCTTACGACGGAACCACGCTTTCGTTGAATGTGTATCGTTCAACCGGCTCCGGGTTTGTCCGCTCAACCTGGTGGAGTTCGGCCAATGCGCGGGCGGAAACCGATTGGTTTTTTGTGAGTGATGTCACCGGCGATGGCGCGGTCGATCTGGTGCGGGTTTATTCCAGCGGCGGCACTGTGGCTTGCCGGGTTTATTCCTGTGTCTCCGGAACGAGTTTCAGCCAAGCCGATTGGAATCCGACCGGATACGCTTATGTTCCCGACGCCCGCTGGTATCCCGGGGATTTCAACGGCGATGGCCGAATGGATTTCACCGTGCTGCGTTCGGAATCCGGTCAAGCCGGGGTGGATGTCTTGCTGTCCACCGGGAGCGGCTTCACGGTTCAGACTAACTGGATCACTGGCGGTGCTTACACCTACGGCGAGGAGACGTGGTATCCGGGTGACTTCGATGGGGACGGCAAGACGGATCTAGTAAAAATCCACGGAGTAAACGGGCTCTTCCATGCGGATGTTTATCGTGCAACGGGAACCGGGTTCACTCCGGCGGTTTGGGTCGCGGGCCAGGGGGAATATCCAGACAGCGCCAATGTTTTGCTCTGCGACTTTGATGGCGACAATCGGCAGGATTTAATCTGCCTCAAGCGGTCGGGTTATCAGAGCGTGGTGGATGTCTATCGTTCGACGGGGACTGCGTTCACCCGGCTTCCGGTTGCCTATTCGCAGTTGCCGCGCTTTGGAAGCTTGCGTGGTTTGCCCTCCATTCGGGCGCACAAATATTTTGATCCGCATTGCATCATCGGCCCATTGGCTCCGGATGGGGGAGATTATAATTCGGTGTGCCGCAGCGGTCAGGATGTCTATCTGAAAAAGGGCGTGGAATACGTCCATACCGACGCGTCCACCAGTGCGTTCGGGGCCTATGCTCATCAGCAGGTCTTCGAAACGTTTGAGGCGAAAACGTTGGCTGAGTTTGCCACGCTGGTTCGTGGCAGCCTGTCCAACCACACCCTCCTGAAGCTGCAAAATTTCAGCTCCACCCTAGCGCAACAAATCATTGGAGACGGTCGGCGCTACGATACTTCGGTGGCCAATGTCACGGCTGGGTTCGTCAATGGTGGTGCTCATTTCGCGGGTGGCCTCAATGCGTCTTACCAGCGATTCAACCGGATTTATGCCTTCAACAGCGTGGCCCAAAGCGCTCTAAAAATTCAGGAGGCCGACGCGGCGCATCGGAATGTCCACCGGGGCAATCGCATTGAAAACTGCCTGGTCTTCGGAGCGGGCGTGGATGCGCGTGGCAGTGGGCGCAATCCCAACGTGCTGGCGGGTTGGGCGGACGCCATTGGGCTCACCGCGCGGGAGACGGTGATTCGCAATAACGTGGTGATGGATGGAACCGATGTGGGCATTGTGCTTTTCACCGCGCCTGATTCCGTGGTGGAAGGCAATGTTGTCGCCGCGATCTCCCGTGCCGGCCTCGGGGGCATCAACCTGCTGGACACCTTGTTCTATTCGGAATGGGGGATTGGCGGAGCCGATGCGCAGGGTCGGTTGCAGTTCAACTTTTCCACGCTGGTGCAAAGCAACTATCTCGATGCGCGCGGAGCGCGGATTGACGTCGGCATCCCGGTCGGCAAGCGAACGTGGTCGCCTCCGCCGGACATCACCACCAACAATCCTTACGGAATTAACCTCTTCAACAATACGCTGGACGGAAAAGCGTTTGGCTACGGCATTGCCGTGGGGAATGGGTTTGGCATTACGGCGACTGGCAACGTGTCGCACGCCACTCATTCTGGTCAGGGCGGCTATTTTGCCATTCCCAATTTGAAAGCCGATCCGGCCTCGGCCTTCGCCTATGCGCCCTTGGAAACCTTCGGTTGCAATTATGGGTCCGAGTTCAGCCCCGCCAGCGCGGATCATGGATTGGACTTCCTGCTGTTCAACACAAAGAATGGTCGCACGGCCACAGTGGACGGCTATCTCTACGTCGCCTACACACCTGCGGAAGCAGTGGGCACGGTCGAGACGGCCTTTCTGGAAATGCTCCACCGTTTGCCGACCGTTGCGGAATTGGCCATCCATACCAATACGCTGATAACCGTCACGAACCGGGCCGACGATTTGCGCGTGGAGTTGATGAATCTCCCGGAGTTCGATTCGGTCAATGCCTGGTTCACCGGAGCAAAAACAGTCAATGGCATGCAGCAGTATCGCGCCGCGTTGTGGCTGGCGAACTTAAAAGCTATTGATGCCGTGGGCTACAACACTGGCGGAAATTATCCCGCGGCGAAGGCGCTGTATCAGCAGGCGCTGGCTTATTTGAATGGTGATCAACTGGCCGCCGGATCGATCAGAATCACTCCGGCTGCTGGCGGGCTTACGGTGCAGTATGAGGGGGCGTTGATGACCAGCACCAACCTGCGCAGCGGCTGGGAGCTGGCCAGCCCGCAGCCTGGCTCACCCGCGATGATTGTGCCCAATGAGCCTCAAAGATTTTTCAAAGCGCTGAGCCCGTAGGCTAGGTGACGCGGAACGGCTTCGTCCGGTTGAACGCGACATCGCTCATATCGAAACATCGGAGCATAAAAATGATGAAAGTAATTTCCAAATTTTCCCAAGTGGGTTGCCGGCGCCTTCCGGCCCGTATCGGCGACCGTCTGTCTGCTGGTGGGAACCTCAATTGAAGCCACGTCATAACCGCAGCCAGTAACCCGCCAAGCCATTTTAGCCGCCATGAAAACCAAATTTACCCGACGCCGCTTCGCCAAGGTGCTGTTGGCGGGCACCGCCGGGCTCAGCGTCTCGAGTCCGTTGGCTTGGGCCACCAGCAAGAACCCGTTTTCTTTCGCCCTGCTCGGAGATCTGCACTTTGACAAACTCCAGCACCATGATCTGGAGTGGTTGGCAAAGACGAAACCCGACGACCTGCGTCAGGTCCGCGAATACAGCTCGTTAAGCAAGACCATCCAGCCGCGCCTCTTCGAAACCGTCCGGCAGACCATCGCAGATTTGAACCGGTCCTCAGCCGCGCCTCTGGCCTTCACGGTCCAGGTGGGGGATTTGGTCGAGGGGCTCTGTTCCAATGAAAACCTGGCCTTGCAGCAGGATATGGATGCCTTGGAAATGGTGCGGCAGGCTGGCTTGGGCGTGCCATTTCTCTTCGCCAAAGGCAATCACGACATCGCCGGCCCCGGCGCAAACGAGGCGTTCAAAACGGCCTTTCATCCGTTCCTCAATGAGCAGCGAAAGATGGTTGGCGGCGGTGAAGCGCTGACCACCGCCTGCTATGTGTTCGAGCAGGGGGAAGCGCTGTTCTGTTTCTTCGATGCTTACGATCGCGACAGTCTCGCATGGCTGGAAGCGCGCCTGGCGCAGAGAACCGCGCGCCACTGTTTTGTAATCATCCACCCGCCCGTGGTGCCCTACGGTGCCCGTTCCACCTGGCATATCTTCTCGAGTGAAAGGGAAAAAGCGCAACGCACGCGCCTCCTGGAATTGCTCGGAAAGCATAACGCGTTTGTGCTGGGAGGCCATATTCACAAGTTCAACCTGCTGGTCCGCTCCACGCCAGGCGGCGGACAATTCCTTCAGCTTGCCCTGTCGAGTGTGGTTCGCTCGATGGAGGTGAGCGCGGCCAATGAGTTGTCCGGCACCGATGAGTACAACGCCGATCAGGTCAAAGTGGAGCCGGATTTCTCTGCGGCCACGCAACGGGAGCGCCGGGCCGTTTATCGAGCAGAAGCGCCTTCCATAAAACATTTCGAGTACGCGGACCTGCCGGGTTATGCCGTCGTGACGCTCGAGGGCCCAAAGGTCACGGCCAGAATCTATGCCGGCGCGAGCCGGAGACTGTGGCGCACTCTGCCGCTTTCCGATCTCCTCAAGGCTTGAGTCGATGAAGCCAGTCCTGGTTCGGAGTTGAATCAACATTACCCACTCCGAGGAGCTTTGTTTCATATCCCTTTTGGTCTTTCGAACAGCAAGGACCTCCCCGCTTGCGGGGAATAGACAGAGTCAGGCGAGGTGCCTAAGAATGCCAATGTGGCTTGCAAATCAATCCAAGCCACCCGGCCTGACCGCTCAGACGCAGGACGGATGCAGTGGAAGTTCTTAACCAAGGGCACAACAACAATCATGAAATGAAAATAATAACCCACAAAAACTCGATCCTCGTTTGTGCCCTCTTGGGCGTCATGGGGGCTGCGACAGCGCCAGGCGCGACCATCCGATATCAAGGCAGCGGCGACTATTTCGATTTTCTTGCCGCAGGGAATGTGGGTGCCAACGGCTGGCAGAATGTCGCTGGCGTGCCCGGCTTGCCCGGAGCCGCCGACACGGCCCGCTTCAATTGGGCCAATAACACGGTCACTTTGGCGGGCGCGGCTACGACCATTACTGCTTTTCAAATGGGAGTGGACGAGTCCGGCGGATTGGTCGTCAACAACGGCGGAAGTTTGGCCTCAACTGGGAACAGCACGGTTGGAAACAATGCTGGGGCCAGCGGAGCCAATCTCACCACCGGCTTTCTGACCATCAACTCTGGTGGAACGGTGACCGCGGGTGGGACGCTGAAGTTAGGCGCTGGAGCCAGTGCCGCGGCGGGCAATCTGACGGGGCACGTCACTCTCAATGGCGGAACTTTAAACGTCAGCTCGCATCTTTGGGTGGGTAATAACAACCTGACTCTCGGGATCATTGACATCAACGATGGCGGTATTCTCAACATCGGGGGCATGTTGGGTCTCGGCACGGGCAACGCCACCGCCGCGTCAGGTGGTGTGGGTTTCTTGAACGTCAACGATGGCGGGGTGCTCAATCTGGCCAATATCCATTCGGCCGCGCAGGGCTCGATCCAAGCCGGCTCGCTGCTGGACATTTCCGGCAGCGGTCTGGTGACAATTCCCGGCAACTTCGTGTCTGTATTGAACGGTTACATCGCTGCCGGCAGAATCACCGGCAATGACGTGGTCGGAAACGCGGTGGCGGTTTTTGATTCCGATCTGAACAAGACATTCCTCACCGCATCTCCCGTCCCGGAGCCGTCCACTTTCGCCCTGATGGCCGTGGCGGGTCTGGGTCTGGCCTTCGGGTTGAAGCGGAGGAGCTAAGAAATTTCTCCCACAGACCCGTTCGGATCGCCAAGTCCGGACGTGTCTGTTTTATCGTCCGCATTGAGCAAGAATCCATTCACCAAGCTATCCTGAATGCGGCCATTCAACTCAAGGGGATTGCCCGAGCTCAGTTTTTTGGCCCATCCAAAAACGACTCCAACCGAGGGGCGTGATGGCACACCGCCATACCCGCTTTCGGGGATATGGCTGAAAAGCTGATGCGGGCTAAACTTTGGCCTCGAATGAAAAGTATGAGGATTTTCCTTACTCTTGTCGGCGCAACATGGGTCGTGTGGTTTGGCACGGCGCTGTCGGCCTCTGCGGCGGCAGCGGCTAGACCCAACGTGTTGATCATCTTTGCCGACCAGCAAAATGCCGACGTCATGGGTTGTGCCGGTCATCCGATTGTCAAGACGCCCAACCTGGATCAGTTGGCCGCCAGCGGGGTGCGGTTCACTCGCGCTTATTGCCAGGATGCGATCTGCGTGCCGTCCCGAACTTCGCTGATGACGGGTTTGTATCCGCGCACCACCGGTTGTCTGGACAATGAAGACTCGCCGGTGATCCAAACAAACCTGTATCCGATGCAGCAAATTTTCCAATCCGCTGGCTATCTAACCGGTTGCTTCGGCAAGCGACATTTGCCCACGCCGACCCTTGCGTCGGGATGGGATCACTCGGCCACGGTGATTTCGCCCAAGCAGGATCCATCCGACGAGAATTATGACGATTGGATTGCGACGCGTGAACCGGGCCAGGCGGAAGCGTTCAAACGGGATAACCCGGGCAGCCTTGAATCGGACATGGGTTGCCATATTTCCGACGTGAAACCGGAAAATCGAATTGAGGCTTACACTGCGATGAAGGCCAGGGAGTTTCTGGTCGAGAGTAAAAAGCAAGGGAAGCCGTTCTTCTGCTGGACTTCATTCCACGGCCCGCATCAACCGTATACGCCTCCGGCCAAATGGGCCGACCTTTATCCGATTGAGTCCATGCCGCTGCCTGCGAGCGTGAATGAGCCGATCGAAGATTTGCCGCCCGGCCTGCAACATTTGCGGCGCAACACCAAGCCCCCGTGGAATCTGGCCAAGGCCGCGAAGGATCCTGACCTGTATCGGAAATACATTGCGTACTATTTTGCGCAAGTCACCGAGGTGGATCACTGCATCGGCGAGGTTTTGGCCGAGTTGGACTTGCTCGGTTTGCGGGACAACACCGTTGTGATTTACGCCTCCGACCACGGCGATTTCGTGGCGCGGCACGGAATGATTGAGAAAGCGGCGGTGAGCCACAATGTGTATGAAGAAACGTTGCACGTGCCCATCATTGTTTCCTGGCCCAAACATTTCCAACAAGGCGTGACCTGCAACAGCCTGGCGGAACTGGTGGACATCTATCCCACGCTGGTTGATTTGCTCGGGCTTCAGCGTCCGGTTGACGCGCCCAAATTGGCGGGCCGCTCGCTCGTGCCCACGCTGACGGCAGGCAAGCCGACCGGCCGCGTGTATGCCGTGTCCGAGAATTGGTCGCAGACCACGGTGATCACCGATCGCTACAAGCTGGGAATCTGGATTGATCCCACCGCGCGTTTCCCGCAACGGGATTTTCGGAAGGAAACCCAGGACATGCTTTTCGACCGTGAGACCGACCCGCAGGAACTGGTCAATTTGGAAGGCAAAGCCGATTACGCAGATGTGGAAAAGAAGTTGCGTGCGTATCTTTCCGAATGGACGAGCCACACGCCTGACCATGGCAAGAAGGCGCTCAGCGTCTTGCCTGTTAAATCCAAGCGAAAGAATTGAATCTCCAACGATGAAAGAAACGTTCCCCCCGGCTGTGGCGCAGGATTTCGCTGCGGCTGAGTCATACAAACTTGAGAAATGGCTGCAAGAAACTCGATGAAACCACATTGGATCGCCTTTTCGCTCGTGCTCTGGCTGGCTCATGCTCACGCCGCTGAAACGCAATCGCCGGCCAAGAAGCCGGTCAACTTGCTCTTCATCATGACCGACCAGCAACGCTGGGACGCCATGAGTTGCGCGGGCAATACGGCGATCCGGACTCCGAATTTTGACAAACTCGCCAGTCAGGGAGCGCGTTTTAGCCGATTCTATTCGGCGTGTCCGGTCTGCACACCCGCCCGCACGGTGATTCTCACAGGACACAGCATTGAGTCCAATCACGTCTTGAGCAATAACGACGCTGAGAAAACCAACGCGGCATCGTTTCCGACGTTCGACCAGATTCTGCTGCGCCATGGTTATCGCGGCGAATATCACGGCAAGTTTCATAGCCCGTATCAATACGCGCTCGGTTACTCGCAGCCGGTTCGCTGGCTTAATGGGAAAAAAGCGCCCGCAGGCTGCGAAGCGGACATCTCCGAAAGCGAAGCCTATGTGCAGTTCGTTGCGGAGAACACCGCGAAAAAAACGGAGCATCCGGCCCGGCCCGGCCAGATCGTCACGCGCAACGGCAATTACACGCCGATTCCGCTCGATGAAAGTTACGGCAAGAACCCGACTGGAAAACTGTCCCAGGCCGAAATGTATGGACGCCTGGAACTGTCACCCGAATTCAGCCGTGTCGCGTTCACTGCCAAGGAAGGCATTGCCGCCTTGGAGCGGTTGAAGGATGGACCGTTCACATTGACGATTTCGATCGGTCCGCCGCATCCGCCCTTGGTGGTTTCCGAACCGTATTACAGCCTGTATCCGCCGGAGCGCATTCCCGTGCCGGCCAGCATCAATGACTCTCGCGGCAACTCGCCTTATTCCAACAAACGGGCGGACGCTTCCGGGGCCTATCGCAACCCCACGAACATCCAGCAAATGACCTCCATCTATTACGGAATGGTCACCGAAGTGGATGTTTGGATTGGGAAAATTCTCCAGCGCCTGGACGAGCTCGGTCTCGCGAACGACACCCTGGTGATTTTCACCAGTGACCACGGCGAGATGCTCGGGGATCACGGCATGCACAGCAAAGGAGTGTTCTATGAAGGAGCGGCACATGTGCCTTTGCTGATGCGTCTTCCGGGCGTGATCCCGCCCGGAAACGTAATCCAGACTCCCGCCTCGCACAATGATATGTTAGCAACCGTCCTCGACTACTGTGGCCAGCCGGGTCATGAATCCGAAGGTCAAAGCCTGCGCCCCTTGATCGCGGGCCAGGAAAGCGGTGCCGGACGCGTGGCCATTTCGGAATGGGCCAGTCAAGGCGTCCCTGGATTCATGGTGTTCGACGGCCGCTGGAAGCTGCTCCATGGCCGGTCCAAAGATGCACCGTCGCTGGACGCCTTCTATGATCTGAAAAATGATCCCCACGAAATGAACAATCTCATTGGCCGGAATCCTGGCCGGGAAAAATCCCGTGCCGAAGTCGAGCGGCTGAAGGGTTTGCTCATTGTCTGGCTGGCGCACATCAAATCGCCCTGGCTGGAGTCGGTCAGAGCCCGTCCCATTTTCAAGTGACATTGGGCCGATCCGCGGGGTGACTGGGCGTTTCAAGAGCGGGCGCCAACCTGAGAACAGGTCGGTACGGCATACCCGCTTTCGGGGAATGGTTTTAATTCTTCACGTCCCGCAAAATGAGTCAGTTCGCCTGGATAAACGGCGCGACTCAGCAATTTTGTTATGGCATCGATTCAATCGTCTGCTACCGCGGCAACGGCCTCAACCTTGGGCAACGGGAAGTCTTATCGTGGCTCATTTGCCATCATGACCTCCCTGTTTTTCCTGTGGGGATTCATGACAGTGTTCAACGACATTCTCATTCCCCGTTTCAAGGAGGCGTTCACGCTGACTTACTTTCAGGCGATGCTCGTGCAGTTCGCGTTCTTTGGCGCCTACTTCGTCGGCTCGCTGATTTATTTTCTCATTTCCATCACGACGGGCGATCCGATTGCCAAGCTGGGTTACAAGAACGGCGTGGTAATCGGTCTGCTGATTTCGGCGACTGGCAGCGCGTTGTTCTGGCCGGCGGCTGCGGCGATTTCCTATCCCATGTTTCTTGGCGCTTTGTTCATCGTCGGGCTCGGATTCGCGATGTTGCAGATTGCGGCCAATCCTTATGTCACGATTCTCGGGCCGGAGAAGACCGCTTCCTCACGTCTGAACCTGGCGCAAGGATTCAATTCCATCGGCACCACCATTGGGCCGATCATCGGCGGTTTTCTCATTTATCAATATTTCGTCAAAACCGGCGCGCACGGGGCGGATTCGGTCAAGCTGCCTTACCTGGCGTTCAGCATCGTGTTTGTCGTGTTGGCGGTGATTTTCTTTTTCGTTCATCTGCCGCAAATCGGCGAGGGCAAAATTGAGCGTGGGGCAGGTTCGTTGCGGTATCCGCACGTCGTGCTCGGGGTCATCGCCATTTTTATGTATGTCGGCGGGGAAGTCTCGGTGGGCAGCGCCATCATTAATTTTCTCGGCCAGCCCACGATCGCGGGACTGACGGCGGTTGAGGCGAGCAAATACGTTTCGCTCTACTGGGGCGGCTTGATGATCGGGCGTTTCATGGGCGCGGTGGAATTGAGCGAGATGCGCCGGTCAAACAAACAAATCATGCTCGTCGTCATTCCGCTGCTCGCGTATCTGCTGCTCTGGGCGGCCACGAGCTGCCCGATGGAAGCGCTGCAAGGCAAGTCGCTGGCGGACATTTTTGCGCTGTGGGGCGAACAGTTCCGGACGAATTGGTCGGTGTTTCGTCTTTATCTTCCTTTCATCGGTCTGTGCTGGCTGTTGTTCCAGTTCGGCAAAGGACTGGCGGGTCGCACGCTTACCATTTTTTCGCTGACCGTGGTCGGGCTCCTGCTGACCGCGATCCTGCTCGGCGGGAAAATGGCGATGTGGTGCATCGTCGCCATTGGCTTGTTCACTTCCATTGGCTGGTCGAACACGTTTTCGCTGGCGCTGGAAGGCACGGGCGCGCTGAAGAGCCAGGTGTCCTCGCTCCTCGTCATGGCGATTTTGGGCGGGGCGATCCTGCCACCGGTGCAAGGCTTCATCGCTGATGCCACCAGGAATCTCCAAATCTCCTTCGTCGTTCCGCTGATCGCCTACGCCTATGTGGCTTTCTACGGAGCAGTCGGGCATCGAATCAGACGCAAAAAACTGGTGAGTGAATGATATGATTTATCGCGACGTTCAATCGCTGGCTCCTGTAATCCCGGAGTTCAAGGCAAAGATAGCTGCGGCCCCGTCGGCAAGGTTGTCTGGCCTCTGTGGCTTTGATGGTTTCATTGATACCTTCGTCCGCTTACTGGATCCGCCGTCGATGGCTGAACTTGGGCCCAAGATTGCCTCGGCGGCGGGGGTGGCCGCTTCCTACCCGGTGCGGCATTTGGGTGACAAGTTTGGGGGCAATGGACCGCTCTTCGCCGCCGCGCTGAGCGATATTTTCGCGAGCGAAATCGACATCACCTACATCGGACCCTTGGGCGAAACGGAAGTGTTGCCCATCTTTCAAGCTGCCCTGGGCGGAAAAACCAAACGGATGTACACGCTGGGCCGGGCCGCGCAAACCACCTGTCTGGAATTCACCGACGGCAAGGTCATGTTGAACGACATGTCGGCCTGCGCGGAGGTGACGTGGGATCGCTTGATGGAATGCGTGGGCCAAGGCGTGCTGGATGCGGAATTGAAGGCGGCGAAATTCATCAGCGCCGTCAACTGGGGCAAGCTGCCGCACGTTGGTGAAGTCTGGAGCCAGTTGTCCGCCCGGCTGGCGCAACTCGGGGTGCCGGCCAAGGAAGTTTTTTACTTCATGGATCTGGCGGAGTTCGAATCACGCCCACTGGCGGATTGCCAGGATTTGATTACTCGCTTCGAGTCGATCACCCGTCAGTGCCAGACGCTGCTCAGCTTGAACCTGAAGGAAGCCTGGCAGATGGGTGCAATCCTTGGCGGCGCTTTCCAGGGTCGCAAGGATGCCGATTCCGTCGCGGAACTGGCGGCTTACCTGAAGGCGCGCCTTGCGGTGGATCGCGTCATTGTTCATCCGAACAACGGCGCCGCCTGCGCGAGTGCCAGCGGAACGGTTTATGTGCCGGGCCCGCATTGCGCCGATCCGCTGATTTCAACGGGCGCGGGCGATAACTTTGGTGCGGGTTGCCTGGCGGCGGCGCTCCAGGGCCTGGACGATGTGGGACTCGTCATGGCCGGCAATTGTGCCAGCGGACATTTTGTTCGCTCCGGTCGTTCCGCAGCGTTCGCGGATATGGCCAGGCTGGTTGACGCCTGGACCGCAGGCACATTGCAAGAGCGGCTTTAGTTTTTTCAAAGGGTGATTATGAGAACTATGTTGTGGTTGGGACTGCTGGTGATGTCGGGGGGAATTTCTGCTTCCGCCGGGACGAAGCATTCGCCCGCGTCTCAATTTCCTTCTTATGAGGGCCGCATCATGTGCGGCTATCAGGGGTGGTTTCGGGCGGAGGGTGACGGCTCGGAACGAGGCTGGGCGCATTATGGTGCGAAGGGAGAATTCGGTCCGGTGAACTGCACGGTTGACCTCTGGCCGGATGTTTCGGAATACGCCAAGACCTATCCCACCAGCTTCAAACTAGGGGATGGTTCGGCCGCCCCGGTGTTCAGTTCGTGGGACGAGAGCACGGTGGAGCTGCATTTCCGCTGGATGCGGAACTACGGCATCGATGGCGTCTTCATGCAGCGCTTTTATGGCGCGACCCGCACCGAAAAGAGCCGCGCGGAAAACCGGGTAATCCTCGGTCATGCGTTGAAGGCTTCGCAAAAATACGGACGGGCCCTGGCCGTGATGTATGATCTTTCGGGGTTGAACCCGGGCGAAGATTGCGAGTCGATCATTCAAGATTGGAAGGAACTGGTGGATGATCTCAAGCTCACTTCGCAGGGGACAAACCAGACGTATCTCTACCATCGCGGCAAGCCACTGGTCGCCATCTGGGGGCTTGGTTTTCCGGATCGCCCTTACAAGATCCGCAACATCGGCATCGAGAAGCTGATCAAGTTTTTGAAAAATGATCCTCAATACGGCGGGTGCAGCATCATGCTCGGCGTGCCGACTTACTTTCGCACGTTGCGGGCCGACACGGTTGCTGATTCGTACCTGCACGAAATCATTGCCCAGGCGGACGTGGTCATGCCGTGGATGGTCGGGCGCTTTTCCGAATCGCTCTACGGCGAAATGAATCGCTACCAGGCGCAAGTCGAGGCTGATCTGGCCTGGTGCTCGCAACGAAAAGTGGATTATGCTCCGTGCGTTTATCCCGGGTTCAGTTGGCATAATCTTTCCAAGGGCCGCGATCCTTTCAACGCCATTCCCCGGCTCAAAGGGCGTTTCTACTGGCGGTTGTTGACGACTGCCATCGAGTCCGGCGCCAAAATGATCTACGTGGCCATGTTCGACGAGATTGACGAGGGCACAGCAATTTTCAAATGCAGCAATGAGCCGCCGGAAAATCAACCGCCTGCAAAATTCCTGACCTACGAAGGACTGCCCAGTGACCATTACCTCTGGCTCACCGGCCAGGCGGGGCAAATGTTGCGTCACGAAATTCCTCTGAACAAAGAGCTCTACCTCAATACGGATCGTAAACTTCAAGCCAACGCCAAACCATGAAACGCGCTTTCCGTCCCTTCATGATGTTCGTGCTGGTCGGCATCGCGCCGGCTCTGCAAGCCCAGGTCGAACACGTCGATCCCACCATTGGTGGCGTCGGGATCATGCTTGAGCCCACCCGGCCCACCGTGCATTTGCCCAACAGCATGGTGCGCGTTTATCCGGTGCGCAAAGATCAGCTCGACGACCAGATTCGTTCCTTCCCTTTGACAATCATTTCGCACCGGCTCGGCGAAGTGTTTTCGCTGATGCCTGGCGCGAGTGCCGCACCCGCTGCGTGGGATCAGGAAGTGACCACGCCTTAGTATTATTCGACGCGGTTCGATGAATCGCTGATTCGCACGGAATTCACTCCGACCGCCCGCTGCGGTTTTTTCCGCTTCAGTTTTCCCGCTGGCAAACCGGCGCTGTTTCTGGCGAATCGGCAGGGCGGCGAACTCGCCAGCAATGGCAGGAACGCGATTTGGGGATACGAAAACATTGTCAGCCAGAGTGAGGTGACGCCCGGAACCATGCACGCGTATGTTTACGGCGAGTTCGATCAGCCGGTCAGCGTCAAAACCAATGATCTTCGCCAGGGAAAGCAACTGGCGATCGCGGCCGCCAAGGGCCAAAAAGTTTTGGGATTTCGTTACGGCATTTCCTTCATCAGCGTTGAACAGGCCAGGGCAAACTTGCGTCACGAAATGCCTGGATGGGATTTTGACCGCGTCAAAAGCGACGCGCGTCATCGCTGGAACGAGGTGCTTGGACAGATCCAGATCGATGGCGGCACGCCAGCCCAAAAGCGGGTGTTCTATACGTCACTCTATCGTTGCTACGAACGGATGATCAACATCACCGCGGACGGCCTGTATTACAGCGCCTTCGATCATCAGGTGCATCGCGATGCACGCCCGTTCTATGTGGACAACTGGTTGTGGGACACTTACCGCGCCTTGGAACCGCTCCAGACGCTTTTGAATCCGGACATGGAGGCGGACAAAGTGCAGTCGTTCGTCCGCATGTATGAACAGTGTGGCTGGATGCCGACGTTTGCCGTTTTATGGGGCAGCCACGAATGCATGACTGGCAATCCGCCGGCGCCTTGGATTGCCGATGTCTGGGCGAAGGGAATCACCAATTTCAACCTTCCCACCGCTTATGCGGGGCTGAAAAAAAATTCGCTGGAAGGCACCTGGCAGCCTTGGCGGCGGGGCGCGAAATGTTCCCTGGATGATTTCCTCAATGAGCACGGCTATATGCCGGGGCTGCATCCGGATGAAAAGGAAACCGTCGCCCAAGTGCACCCGCGCGAACGTCGTCAGGCGATTTCCGTCACTGAGGCGCAAAGTTACGACGACTGGTGCACCGCTCAATTGGCGCGCGAGTTGGGCAAGGAATCGGACTGCCAGCTTTTCATGAAGCGAGCCGCCAACTATAAAAAGTTGTATCGTCAGGACAAAGGCCACTTCTGGCCCAAGGACGATCAGGGCAACTGGATTGAACCGTTCGATCCCGGTTGGTCCGGGGGGCAGGGCGGACGCGATTATACCACCGAAAACAATGGCTACACCTACGATTGGGATGTGCAGCATGATCTGCAAGGATTGTTCACTTTGATGGGGGGACGGTCCGCGGCAGAGGCA
>JBQCEJ010000394.1:0-8773 GCA_051960355.1 Verrucomicrobiota bacterium
GTGCTCTTCCGATCTCCGTGTTGAACCCGGACACTATTGCTGGTGGGCGGACTTGGCGTCAATAGGTTCAAATCACCCGCCATTGCAGCGTAGCTGCCGACGTGAGAAGGCGGAGTCCATCGTCGGCGGCTTCGAATGGCGACGGCTGCAGCTTGGAAATTTGTTCCCTGGGCTCAGGCCTGCTTGAAATGAATCGTGCGGGTTTCGCGCAGGCGATTAGCGGCCTGTTCCGGAGTCAGATCGCGTTGCGGTTCGGCCAGCATTTCGTAGCCGACCATGAATTTTTTCACACTGGCCGAGCGTAGCAGCGGCGGATAGAAGTGCGCGTGGAGCTGCCAGCTTTCGTAATCGCCATCATCATTGGGCGCGCCGTGCCAGCCCATGGAGTAGGGGAAGCTGGTCTCAAACAGATTGTCGTAACGCGTGAGGCTGAGTTTCAAAATCTCAGCCAGGCTGCGACGCTCTTCGGCTGTCAACTCCGGCAAGCGTTTGACATGTCGGCGGGGCAACAGCAGATATTCAAACGGCCAGACGGCCCAGTAAGGCACCACGACAACCCAATGCGCGTTGGATTCGATGACCCGCAAACCGAGTTTCAATTCTGCTTCCGCGTAGTCCAGCAGCAAGAGTTTGCCGTGCTTGGCGAAATAAGCCTTCTGCGTTTCCAGTTCAGGTGCGACGAGTCGCGGAATGAAAGTGCCCGCCCAAACCTGCCCGTGCGGATGCGGATTTGAGCAGCCCATCACCGCGCCTTTGTTTTCGAAAATCTGAACCCAGCGATTTTTCGCGCCCAGTTCCGTGATCTGATCCGCCCAGACATTGACCACGCCGAGAATATTTTCCACCGGCATTTCCGGCAGGGTGAGATCGTGGCGCGGTGAAAAACAGATCACCCGGCATTCGCCACGGACCGGCTCGCAATGGAACAGATCGCCGGGTGCGCCTCCCGTCAACGGCACATCCGGCAGCAACGCGGCGTAATCATTGCGGAACACGAAGGGTTCGGTGTACTGCGGATTGGTGTCTTCACCGGCTCGCTTGTTTCCCGGGCAAAGATAACAGGCCGGATCGTACGCCGGCCGGCTTTGCTGGTTGTCGCTTTCGCGCTGGCCTTGCCACGGGCGTTGGGTGCGGTGCGGTGAAACCAGAACCCACTCACCGCTCAAGGGATCGTAACGGCGATGCGGATGAAGATTCGGATCAAAGTTCATAGTTGAGCAAATTCCGCGGTTTGAAACTGCCGCGGTCGAACGGCTGTGAATTAAAGAAACAAAACCCAGCGGTGCAACCAAAAACTGGATTTCGCTCCAGAAATGACTCTGGCGACAGGTGCGGATTAAAGCTTGTTCTCGAACAGGCTCGGCGCGGCCTGGCGCGCCAGTTCCTGGCAGCGCAGCAGAATCTCGGAGCCTGATTCCGAGTTCAGGGCGAACTCGGCCAGTGCCTGCGCTTCGGATAGTTTCAATCGCCGGATCATGAACTTGACCTGCGAAACCAGCGGCGGCGCGACACTCAATTCATCCACGCCCAGTCCCAGCAGCAAAGCGGTGAGTATCGGATCGCCGGCCATTTCACCGCAGACACTCACCAGGATGTTGTTACGGCGGGCCGCATCCACGGTCATCTTGATCAGGCGCACAATGGCCGGATGCGTCGGTTCGTACAGATGAGCGATCTTTTCGTTCATCCGATCGACTGCCAGCGAATATTGGATCAGATCATTGGTGCCGATGCTGAAAAACTTGAGCCGTTTGGCCATGGAATCCGCGATCAGCGCCGCCGAAGGAATTTCGATCATCGCGCCAATTTCGAGATGTTCGTCGAACGGAACGCCTTCCTTGCGCAACTCGGCTTTGTATTCCTCCACGAACGCATTGGCCTGATTCAATTCGTCCAGACTGCAGATCATGGGATACATCATCTTGAGATTCCCATGGGCGCTGGCCCGCAGGATCGCGCGTAGCTGGCTGCGAAAGATGTCGCGTTCCTGAAGGCAAAGGCGAATGGCCCGCCAGCCCAGAAACGGATTCATCTCCGTGGGCACTTGCAGATGTGAAAGGAATTTGTCGCCGCCCAGATCGAACGTGCGCAGCACGACCGGGTGAGGCTTGAGCGCTTCCGCAACTTTGCGATAAGCCTGATACTGCTCTTCCTCCGTGGGCAATCCCTGACGATTGATGAACAGATATTCCGTTCGGAACAGGCCAACGCCTTCCGCGCCATTTTCCGCGACGGCGGCGGCATCGGCGGGTTGCTCAATATTGGCCGTGAGGAAAATGCGATGGCCGTCGAGCGTCACCGCCGGTTTGAGCTGAATGTCGCGCAGCTTCTCCTGCAGCGTGACCTGCTTGCGGATCAGTTGTCCGTACTCGAACAGCGTCTGGTCGGTCGGATTGATGATGACGATTCCATTGAAGCCGTCGAGCAGGGCGTATTGGCCGCTTTCCAGTTGTTCGCTCGCGCCCTTGAGTCCGACGGTTGCCGGAATGCGCAGCGATCGAGCCATGATCGCCGTGTGCGATGTTTTGCTGCCGATGTCGGTGGCAAAGCCAAGCACTTTGGACCGATCCATTTGCGCGGTGTTGGACGGAGTCAGGTCGTGGCTGATGATGATGCATGGATCCTGGAGATTGTTCAGATCCAGCGCGTCTTGATGGCCCAAAAGATTGTTCAGCACGCGGTTCGTTACATCGCGCATGTCCGTCGCGCGTTCGCGGAGGTAGTCATCCTCAATGGCCGCAAGCGTCGTCGCGTAACGTTCGGCGACGGTATGAAACGCAAACTCTGCGTTGACCTTTTCCGTGTTGATCATCCGCACGACTTCATCGATCAGAGTGCGGTCTTCCAGAACCAGCAGATGCGCATCGAAAATACTGCCTTCGGAAGCGCCCATCGCGTCGCTGACCCGATGTTGAACCTCAAGGATGTCGTGCCGCGTTTGAA
The DNA here is from genome assembly GCA_051960355.1 of Verrucomicrobiota bacterium. Classification (GTDB taxonomy): domain Bacteria; phylum Verrucomicrobiota; class Verrucomicrobiia; order Limisphaerales; family DASXHY01; genus DASXHY01. Next base: position 2,944 of record JBQCEJ010000394.1, read on the forward strand.
CCAGCGCGCGTTCGAGCCGGCTCACTTCTTCATGGAGTTGCGTGGCCGGGATCGAATGGCGGGTGATCGAGTGTTGGGTCCGTCCAAGCACAAGGATTTTCCCCCGGCAAACACCCGCTGAAACGGGGATGCCTCGAAAAACCTGTTCTCCTTTGTGCAACGGCTCAGCCATCTGGCAGGATTATCTGAAAGAATCTGGGTTGAAAAGCAATTCTTGTGAGTGGAAAAAAGAAAACCCGCGTGACGCGGGCTTCCCTTTGAGACTGTAAAATCAGGCCAATCAGGCGCGTTCCATGTATTTGCCCGTGCGGGTATCGATCTTGATCTTCTCACCGGTCTTGATGAAGAGGGGCGCCTGAACGGTGATGCCGGTTTCCATGATGATCGGCTTCTGCACGTTATTGGCGGAGTCGCCGCGAATGCCTTCCGGCGCGTCAGAGACCGTGAGCACAACGGAGGAGGGAAGTTCGATCGAAACCGCCTTCTCTTCAACGAACGTGACCGTCACGGGAGCGTTTTCGACCAGGTAATCCTTGGCGTCGCCCACGAGTTCCGGCGACAGTGTGACAGTTTCGTAGGTTTCGGGATCGGTGAAAACGTAATCCTGACCATCCTTGTAGCTGAACTCCATCTTGGTCGTGATCATCGGCACCGGTTCAATGCGCTCAGTGGAGCTGAGGCGGATGTCGGAGGATTTGCCCGTGCGGATGCTGCGCAAGGTGGCCTGAACGAAGGCGCGCAGGTTGCCGGGGGTGCGATGCTGGAACTCCAGAACCACGCAGATGTCGCCGTTGTAATTGATCGCCATTCCACGGCGAAGATCGTTAGCTGTTGCCATAAAAATCTGTCTGTTGAGATGAACTATTGCCCGCAGCCCGGCTAGTCCGGAACGGGAGCCGAGCAAAATAGCCGAGGTTGGCCTGATTGCAAGCGCGGATTTTGGATAAACCACTCGCGCTTGAATTGCTTTCGCCAGCCAGAAAAAAGCCGGGCTGAGAGCCCGGCTCGTTCTGAGTTGTTGTTTGGGTTAGTAAGATTTAATCCAAATCTGGTTCGCTGCCGTCCAGCATCTTCACCTTGTTGTGAACGAAATATTCCTTCGTCAACGCTTTCAGCATCTTGTCGCGTTGATCGTAAAGGCGCTTGAGCTTGCGAGGCTTGTGTTTGGCCAAGGCGTAGTGCGTCAGGATAGGCATCGCGATGGTGGTGTCGGTGTAGCAGACAACCGCATCCGGAAGCTTGGTCGGATCGACTTTGCCCCAGCTCACGGCTTCGCCGGGCGTGGCACCGCTCAGGCCGCCTGTGTCGGGACGCGCATCGGTTACTTGAATGAAGAAATCCTGGCCGACTTCTTTCATCCGGAGCACTTCCTGAATCTGCGGTTCGGTCTGGAGGGTGAAATTCTTCGGACTGCCGCCGCCCCAGAGAACCACGCCGCTGCGTCCGCCATTGCGCTTGGCGGCGAGCACGTAAGCGGTGGATTCATTGACGTCGATGGACGGGTTCACACGGAGTTTGTTGCCGCGCAATTCGACGCCGGCGACATTCATGCCGATCGTTGAATCGCCGGGCGAACTGGTGAAGCACGGCACGCCGGCGCGATACGCGGCGGCCATCACCGAGACATCTTTCAGCTTGTTCTTGCGTTCCCATTCGGCGGCGTATTTGCCGATGAGATAATGCAATTCAGTCGTGCCCATTTCCTTTTGGAACTCGGGCTGACAGAGAATCTCGCGAAGCAGTTCATCCGTCGCCATCAGACCGTCGGAGTAGGGGATCACGACGTCATAGATGCGAACCAGATCGTTGTCGCGCAGGTAGGTGTCGTCGAACTTGAAGCTGGCGGAGTGAACCGGGTAATTCAGCGCGAAATGCAGATCGTGATAGAGATTCGCGCCGGTGGAAACGATCCAGTCCACGAAACCTGCTTTGATCAGCGGAATGATGCTGGAACAGCCGAGGCCGGCCGGAGTGAGCGCACCGGAAATGCTCATGCCGATGGTCACGTCCTTGTCGAGCATGCGGTCGGTGAACAGTTGGCAGGCTTCCTTGAGGCGGGCGGAATTGTAAGCCAGAAAGCATTCATCCACGATGTAGGTGAGCTTTTCCTTGCCGTTCAGGTTTTTGGGTTGGATGCGTTTGCCCGCCATGTATTTCTTTTTGTGCGGGCAATTCTTTTCCTTCATCCAATCGGGCATGTCGGCAACTTCTTCGCGATTGTGGATTTTGTGACGTTCAGTTCTGGCCATAGTTCAATTCCTGTTAAAATGTGCTGCTCACGATACGCATGATGGCGCGCTTGCCAATAAAGAAATGCGGTTCTCACCTCACTGATCCGGGAATGGCTGTTCATGTTTCCAATTCGACTCGTGCAACCCGATCGGGCATTGGCCTCGCCTGATCCAAGAAATGCGCATAGACAACCCGCTAAAAGCTTTTATCTTCCGCGCGAGTTTTTATGTCGAAAGAAAAAAGCACAACGATCGCCACGCCGGCTGAACTGGGTTACTCGATGCCGGCTGAATGGGAAAAGCACGAAGCCACGTGGCTCGGTTGGCCGCACAATGAAACCGACTGGCCGGATAAAATCGATACGATCCGCTGGGTTTATGGCGAAATGGTGCGCAAGGTTTCCCAGGGCGAACTTGTCCGCATTCTGGTTCAGCACAAGGCCGAGCAGAAGCTCGCCTCCAGCTATCTCAAACGCGCCGGCTGTGATTTGAAGCGCGTGGAATTTGTCCTCCATCCGACCAACCGTGGCTGGACGCGCGACAGCGGCCCCATTCACGTTCGGCGCAAAGCCAAAGGCGGCAAGACGGAAACCGCGATCGTGCATTTCCATTTCAACGCCTGGGCGAAATACAACGATTGGCAGAAGGACACGCGCGTTCCGGAAACGGCCGCCAAGTTGCTCAAAAAACCTTTGTTCGACGCTCAGTTCAATGGACGCAAGTTTGTCGTGGAGGGCGGCGGCATCGAAGTGAACGGACGCGGCACGCTGTTGACCACCGAAGAGTGCTATCAACATCCCAAAATCCAGGTGCGCAACCCCGGCCTGACCAAAGCGCAATATGACGAGACCTTCAAAAAATATCTCGGCGTGAAGAACGTTCTCTGGCTGCTGAACGGTCCCGTGGGCGACGACACGCACGGGCACATCGACGACATCGCGCGGTTCGTCAACCCCAAGACGCTGGTGCTGATCAAGGAGACGAACAAGAAGGACATTAATTACAAGCCGCTCGCCGAGAACTGGGAACGGGTGCAGGATTTGCGCCTCGAAGATGGTTCCAAGCCCGAAGTGATTCCGCTGCCGATGCCTTCACCGGTTTACTACGGCGATTGGCGCCTGCCCGCAAGTTACGCAAATTTCTACATCTGCAATGCGTGTGTGATCGTGCCGACCTTCAATGACGTCAACGACCGCGTGGCTCTTGGCACGCTCGGCGAATTGTTCAAGGACCGCCCGGTGATCGGCATTCACGCAGTCGATCTCGTGCTCGGTTTTGGATCATTGCATTGTCTCACGCAGCAGCAGCCGGCTTGAGAAGAGTGGTTCAGCCCGCTACTGGGCGGCAAACTCGGTCGATGCTTTGCGCTCCTTCCATCGTTTGAGCGCAGTGGTAAATCAGGCATTCTTCTGCCTCGCTGGGTCTTGCTCCGTAGAGTGTCCGATAAAATTCCGTAGTTGCGCGCATTGTATTGTCGCCTGAACAGTTGATTCTCAGGGAAGCGATTTGCCGAACCAAACCCTGAGAAGATATGACTCTTGATGCGTTGCCCGAGCGCCCCGCTTTTTCCCCTGATTCGTTCTCTGAAAAAACGGTTTCGACCGGAAAAAAGATCCGCACGCTGATCGTGGACGATCAATTGCTTGAACGCGAAGTCATGCGCCGCTTGCTTCAGGCGGAGCCCGATATCGAAATCGTGGGGACGTCGGTCAATGGTCGCGAAGCGGTCGAAGCGATTCAGCGCCTCAAACCCGATCTGGCTTTTCTCGATGTGCAGATGCCGGAATTGGACGGCTTTGGGGTGGTTTCAAATCTCAATCCGGCAGACATGCCGGTCGTCGTGTTTGTCACGGCGAACGAAGAATTTGCGCGCAAGGCCTTTGATGTGGCCGCTCTGGATTATCTGATCAAACCGTGTCGGCGTGATCGACTCAAAGTTGCCCTGCATCGGGTTCGCCGACAAATCCAGCTCAATCAGCAGAGCGAAACCCGTGCGGATATTTCCGATCTGGACGGCGATCTCCGGCCCACCGTGCTCTCGCCCGACCGGATTGCCGTGAAAACGGCTGGGCGGATTCTGCTCCTGCGACTGGCGGACATTAGCTGGGTCGAAGCTGCGGATAATTACGTGAAACTGCATGTCGGAGAGGAAGCGCACGTTTTGCGCGACACGATGGGCGCGATCGAAACGCGGTTACCTGCCGACCGGTTTTTGCGCATCAGCCGCTCCGCAATTGTGAATATGGAACACATCCGGGAACTTCAGCCTTTGTTCCATGGTGAATTTGCTGTGGTCCTGCAAAATGATGTTCGGCTGACGTTGACCCGCAATCACCGGGACAAGCTGCATCGGCTTGGGCTCTGACTGCGATCGGATCGCGATTCGTCAAAAGCGCATCCATCGGACGGAGTTCGGTCGGGTTTGCGTGTTCAGATCAGTGGTTTCCCGCGCGAGTTCCAGTTTTTGCGTTTGACCCCTTCCGACAAGCTGGTTAGGGTGCGCCCTCTTTAAATTTATGTTTGGGACGATACGAAAACATCAAACGTGGCTGTGGATCATCATCATCATCTTCATGATTTTGGGCCTGGTTATCTACTTCTCACCCACGGCCGGCACCGGTCAACGATCGTCCAGCGCGAACTTTGGTTCGATCGATGGCGTGCCGATTACTCAAACCGAATTCGTCAACGCCCGCCGTGAAGCTTACCTGGCGTATTTCTTTGCCACGGGGAACTGGCCGGACACCGCGCCCAAATCCGGCTTCGATCCCGAGCGCGAAACCTATCAACGGCTCTTCTTCCTCCAAAAAAACAAGGAATACAACATCCATGTGGACATGGAATCCGTGGCCGAAATGGCGAACAACATTCTGGCGCAATTGGGTCGTGGTCGGCCCGTTCCGTTGGATGCCTTCGTCGATCAGGTTTTGAAGCCGCGCGGCGCAACGGCTGAAGATTTTCAACGCTACATCATTCATTACCTCGGCCTTCAGCAGTTGCTGTCGGTGGTTGGCGTGAGCGGTGAGCTGGTCGCGCCCCAGGAAGCCCAGGCGCTTTACGTCAAGGAACATCAGGAAATCGCCTCTTCCGCCGTCTTTTTTTACGGGACGAATTACATGTCGAGCGTCACCACGCCGACCCCGCAGGTGTTGAGTGAGTTCTACACCAACCAAATGGCCGCGTATCGTTTGCCGGAACGGGTGCAGATCAGCTACGTCAGCTTTGACGTTTCCAATTACCTGGCTCAGGTGGAACGGGAAAAAACCAACCTGACCGAGGAAGTGAATTTCAACTTCACCCAGTTGGGCACCAATTACAGTCAGCTCGCCAAGACGCCGGAAGCGGCCAAGGAAAAGATTCGGGAGCTGTTGCTCAAGCGTGACGCCCGCGCGCTGGCTCGCCGCGACGCCGATGCTTTCGCCAATGTGCTGTTTGAAAAGGAACCGATGCGCGCTGAAAATCTCGCCGAGCTCGCCAAAACTCGTGGTTTGAAAGTCCACACGACGGCTCCGTTTGAGCAGCAGGACGGGCCGGCTGAACTGGACGGCGATGCAAACATTGCCAAGGAAGCCTTTCGTTTGACTGTGGAAGAGCCCTTT
>JBQCEJ010000395.1:0-4681 GCA_051960355.1 Verrucomicrobiota bacterium
CGATGCGTGTGGCGTAATTGAGCATGCCTTTGTCATTAGGATGCCACTGAACGCCGCGAACGTTTCCATAGCCATGACAGCTCGGATCGCGCGCCAGATCTTCGACGGATACAAACGCAACCTGAGCGCGTGCGCAGACTCGAGCCATAGTGCTTTCATTCCGTTTCGTGTCGCCATTGTAAGGCGCGTTGGTTTTGAAATCAGGATTCCACACACCAGTGCAGACGATGACCGGGTTGCTTTTCAACGCCTGAAGCCGGTCTAGCAACGCGGCGTAATCCTGTTCCAGACGCGGGAGCCGCCCATCGCTGAACTCATGTTCTCCGAGTTGGATCACGACGAAATCGGGTTGGAATTGTTGATACTGCGAGACTTTGCTCAAAGCTCCTTGAACCCAGCCCACGCCATCGGGAATCAGTTCTTTGACACGGACTCCCGGCATTTCCTTGCCGAGTGCTGCCAGAACGAGATGCACGTAGTCCTTCTCCGGCGCCGAAGCTGCCATGCCATGATGATTCGTCCATTGGATGGATTCTTTGGGCGCATGCAGCGTGATGCTGTCTCCAAGAATCAAAACCCGATACTCCGGCACGCTGGAACGCAACGGTTCAGCGGCGGGAAGAGCGATGGCGCTGATCAATAGAAATGGGAGCGAAAGGCAGACGATGATTTGATTCATGGGGCGACCGAGGTTCCACTCGAAGCAGCGGCGGTTGCTACTCGCGGCGAAGAATTTCCAAAGCTCAATTTCACGGTGCATTTGCCAACCGCCCAGAAGGACTGTGATTTGAGTTTCGCCGTGTAGAGCAGAGTGAAGGTGTCATCGGCCTGCGGCAGCAAACCCAGAGGCGTGCGCACGTCCCACAATCCATTGTCACCCACCCAGCGCTGACCTTCGCCCTGCACGATCAAGCGTTTTTCCGGAGTCCAATTCACACCATCGGCAGAAACGCTGTAACCGACGGCATAGGGCGAATCCGAGTCATACAGGGCCAGCCAGCGATTGGGGAGAATTTCCTGAACCACGGGATTTTCAGTGAACGTTTTCACAATGGGCGTGGGGCTCTGCTTGGGCATCCGTTGCCACGGACCGGCGAGGCTGGGAGCTTTGGCCAATCCCACGAGCCAGGGGCCGCGCGGCAGATGATTATGACTTCCGTAAAATCCATACCATTGCTCGCCCACCTGATACGGGAAAAACGAGTCCACGCCCTGCTGGCCTTCCCACGGCAGCGAATGTTCGTCCGGACGCATGATGATATCGACGTCGCGATACGGTCCGCTGATGCCGCTCCGCCCAGTGACCACGGAAGCCGCGCGCCAGATCTTTCCTTCGTAATCGGAGCCGGCTATCTCGCCGCGCGCGCCGTCCCCGCCGCGGTATGCGACGTAGAACATGTTCCAGCGATTTTCAAGTTCATCAAAAGCCATGCCGTTCACCCAGACTTCCGCGCGAAGATTCGACGGCGCGCGGCCCGGGATGCTCTCAAACACCGTGCCCTGGCGTTTCCAATTTTCGCCATCCGCGCTCAGCCAATGTGCAATCCGCAGTTCACGGTGAGGCATACCGAACATTTCATTGATGAACATGTGGCAAACGCCGTCCTGCATCACCACGAAGCCAGTTTCAAAGCCCGACTGGTTACCTTCCGTTCCGGGGTAGCCGGGGGCGATGAGCGGACCGCGATGCTCTGAAATCACCTCAAGGCGAAGGTCCGACAATTCCGCCTTGATATCTGCTTTCCCGGCTTTAACCACCCGCGGCGAAGCGACTCTTCGGCAATCTATCAATTCAACTTTTTTATTGTCCGCCGCCCGGACCGTCACGCTTTCCATTTTCCAATCAGCGGCATATTGGATCGAGCCCGCCTTGGCAGCTTCGATCGTAACATTCGACAATCGAACTCCATGAATGGCTTTCGCGACATTCCCACGAACGGAGAATGCCACATCTGCCCCGGTGGCGTAGGTATTTGAAACGGTGATGTTCCGAAACTCAGGAATCGCCCGCTCTGCCGGTTCCACTTTCCGGGTTAAAGTTTTCCAATGCGGCGGCAGATCAGCAGCGGACATGCCGGCCGGCACGGGATACTTCTGCTCGACGTTTAGATCAATCGCAATCGGGTTCTTCACGTTATTCATGACGATATCGTGGATGTTGATATTCTCCACGACGCCGCCGCGCGGAAGTCTTCCCTTCAACCGGATGCCACTGGTCGTGCCGAAAGCGCGAATATTATAGGCTTCCACGTTGTGAATGCCGCCCGACGTCTCGGTGCCCAGCGTGAACATGCCGTGGCCGTCGCGCGTGATGCAGTTACGGATGACCACATTTTCCGTGGGACGATTGACCCGCAAACCGTCCGCATCGCGTCCCGACTTCAAACAGATATTATCGTCGTTGCACTCAATGTCGCAGTTCTGAATCAACACGTCGCGGGACGAATCGACATCGATGCCATCCGTGCTCGGGCCATAGCCCCCGATGTTGTTGCGGATCGTGACACCATCCACGGTCACGCGAGCGCAGTAGGTCAGTTGCACGGTCCAAAACGGTGAACGCAACAGAGTGAGATCTTTCACCTGCACATCTTCGCAATCCTTGAACAGAATCAATTGCGGCCGCGTGCAGTCCCAGCTCAGTGCCCAGCCGATTCCACGCTTTTCGTAATCCAGCACCGATCCGCCTTTGCGATCTTCGCCCCAGTATTTCAACCACCAGAATTTGCCATTTCCATCGAGCACGCCTTTGCCAGTCAGTTTCACGTTCGTCTGACCGATCGCATTGATCAAAGCCGCAGGCCACATCATTTCAATTCCAGCCGAGCGCGAGGGAATTTGCGGGAATGCGGCATCGTCCGGAATCGCCCGCAGCATCACGCCGTCATCGAGACGCAGTTCGACATTGGATTTCAGAAACAGCGCGCCGGTCATGAATGTGCCGCGCGGAAATGTCACCACACCGCCACCCGCCCCGGACGCGGCGTCGATGGCGCGCTGGATGAAGGTCGTGGACACGGTCAAGCCGTCCGGTTTGGCGCCATAAACCGCGGCGTCAAAAACCCGCGACTCAACCGTCGCATGCACCTGAAGGCAACTCGTGACACAGAGCGCGATCAGCCAGGAACAAATTGACTGCGCACGGATCACAGCTTTTCCCCTTTGAATTCACCAGGACCATGCCCGTTGAATCTGGCGGTGAGCGATATCACGCTTCCGAGCCATTGGATTGGAAACAGAGCAATCATGAATTGGAATCGGAAAGCAGCAGCATTCTTGAACACTCTAGTGATCGCGCACGCGGCGGGTAAAGTAACCCAAAACGGTTAGGGCAAGCAGATTGGGACCGGCTTTATGGCGGCACATTGGCCGAGGCCATTAGATCGCCTTTTCAAATTTCCCGAAGAGAGCGGGCTTGCCTGATCGATTTTTGGACAAAATCCAACAAAAGGTCCCCTTGACATTCTTTGAGGTCTATGAGGAGATAGCGGCACCAGAAAGTTTGAACCGGCTTTTTGGTAAGGTTTGGGCAAGAAACATTGGAACTCAGTTTGATGTCGTTCCTGTGAAGAGAAGAAAAGCCCAAAGGAAAATGAATCAGATGCACTCAAGGGAAACTATTATGAGCAACCATTCCAATTCCGGAAGCGGCACCACTGCCCGACCGATGTCCAAGATGTGGCTGGCGGTCGCGTTGGTCGCGGCGCAAGCTTTGAATCTGCATGCGGATGTCACCTTGAGCGACCTCAACTCAACGGCGAAACTTGACGCACTCAGTCAGTCGGGAATGTACCAGTGGACCGTTGATGGCCAAAACCAGCTCAATCAACAGTGGTTTTGGTATCGTATTGGGAATACGGCCGAAGCCTCCATCAATACGATCAGCACCCCAACGATCAGCACCTACAATGGCACCCGCGGGGTGACCACCACTTACGCCAATGGACAATTCAGCATCCAGATTGATTACCTGCTAACCGGCGGAACAGCGGGAAGCGGAACGGCAGACATTGGCGAATCAATTCGCATCATCAATACCAGCGGCAGCCAACTCGATTTCCACTTCTTCCAATACTCCGATTTCGATCTGGCCGGCACGCCCAATGACGATTCCGTAGCGCTCACGCCGATTTCCGGGAAGTATTATATTTCGGATCAGGTTCAAGGCGCTTCCGTTGTGGAAACGGTCACCACGCCACCTGCCACTCGGGGCGAAGCTGCTCTTTATAGCTTCACCAAAGATAAGTTGAACGACGGCGTGGCCAGTGATCTGAACAATATGAATACCGCTGGACCTGGCGATGCAACTTGGGCGTTGCAATGGGATCTCTCAATTGCCCCGGACGGTTCTGTTCTCATCAGCAAAGACAAACGCATTCAACTCGCGTTGGTCCCCGAGCCGTCTACCTTGGCTCTGTTGGGACTCGGTCTGGCCGCGTTTTCCATCCGAAAAAAACGCAAGCTCGCCTGAGCGAATCGGATCACCCCTGTTTTCACCAAAACCGATCGTCTGATCGGTTTTTTTGTTTGTTACCCCGGGCTGGTGATTTGTCGCCGCTTCTGTAATCTGGTTGCCGCATCATGCGCTGGCTTGAACTTAAACGTTTACGGACGGCCGCCATTCTCCTGGGCATCTGTGGCTGTTGCATCGATGCGGAAGCCGGTGGCAGCGGGCTAAACA
>JBQCEJ010000396.1:0-22093 GCA_051960355.1 Verrucomicrobiota bacterium
CGCGCCGTGGTTCGCTGTGGTTTTTCCGGGAGCGGTCGGTTATGTTCCGGGCACTTATTATCCGCGTGGTGCTGCCATTTCATTTGCGCAACCTTGCCCGGGTGGACGGCGAGGTGCCGCTCGATGTGCCGTCGCCCGTTACCTTGGGCGCGGTGTTGACCGTTCTCGAAGCGCGTTATCCGACATTACGCGGGACGATTCGCGATCACGTCACGTTGAAACGCCGGCCTTTTGTTCGGTTTTACGCGTGCAAGGAAGATCTTTCCCATGAACCGCCGGACACGGTGTTGCCGGAGGCCGTCTTGAGCGGTGCCGAGCCGTTCCTGATCGTCGGCGCCATGGCGGGCGGTTGAATTCTGCTCCCCAAATCCAACTGCACTGGTCCACTTGAGTGTGAAAAGCGCCGGTGTATGCCAGCATCGCGATGGATTGATTTGCTTTTTTTTTGGTGGCGTGGGCAATGTAGCGTGACTTGAAAGCGACTTACATTCAGCGGTGGAGTGTGGCTGTGCTACAAGCTTGCAATCGCAGCGTGAGGTTTTGGTTTTGTATTCTGCTAATCGTGTTCGGTTTGGCTTTCGCCGATAGCCTGCGATCAACCCTCGCCGCGGCTGAAATCAACGGTTTCTCGACCAATGCGTTGCCGCCGCCGGCCTTGGAACATCTGGTGGACGTTTGGGATACGGATTCCGGCCTGCCGCACAGCACGGTGACGAGCGTCGTGCAAACGCCGGATGGCTATCTTTGGATTGGCACGTTGTTCGGCGGTTTGGCGCGTTTCGACGGCGTGCATTTTGAGACCTTTCATCCCGGCAACACGCCTCAGCTCAGGTCTATCGAAATCGAACGCTTGCTCGTGGATGCGTTCGGGACTTTGTGGATCGGAACCGTTGACGGTTCGGTGACTTCGTTCCGCAAGGGAGTGTTCAAGCAAGAGCGGCAGGGGCAGAAAAATCCGGGTGATTGGTTGTGGGCTTATGTCGGCGTGCGCTCAAATGAAACATTTCTGGCGACGCAGGACGGCACGCTTCTGCGTTGCGGTTTGAGCCCGACGGGGGAAATGACCTGCACGAGAATCCCTGTGCCGGACAGCGGCGCAAATTCCATTTATTGCATCGACGGTGACGGCGCAGTGTGGTGTCGGGGTGGGCGCGGCAGGTTGATGCGGATGCAGGCTGATCGATTTGAACCGGTGCCGACCAGCGGTTTACGAGGGACTCAGTTCACGCGTCTGCTGGCCGACCACCAGGGACGCGTCTGGGTCGGCAGCAATCGCGAACTGGCGCTCTGGAACGGGGAGGCATTCATTGATATGACGCCTACGAATGGTCCGGCGGAGATCGTTGTGACGGACATGGTGCCGGTCCAGGATGGCGGCATTTGGGTTCGGACACCGACCAGCCTGCGCAAATGTATTAATCGGCAATGGGTGGTCGATGCAAATCCGTGGAATGTAAAATTTCGCCCCGCGCCGCGGTCGCTCGCCATGCACGGAGACGCTGAAGGGGGAGTGTGGCTGGCGCATTACGGTGATGGTTTGTGGCATGTGGATGCCAAGGGCCGTTTGGAGCGCATTGCGGAAGCGCAAGGCCTGCCTGGCGGCCTGGTGGAATGCTGGTTTCAGGATCGGGAACGCAACGTGTGGGTGGGAATTTCGGGCGGTGGTCTGGTCCGATTGCGCCGGCGCGAATTCCAGGCGCTCTGGCCGGCGGAATTTGCGCATGACCGGGCGGCGCGCTCGGTGTGTGAGGATGCTGCCGGGGCGATATGGGTCGGCACATCGCAAGACACGCTCTTTCAGTGGCGCGACGGAAAGTTCAAAACCTATTCCATTCCGGCCGAACAAAGTCTTGGGCGTGACATCACCGTGTGCGCGGATCAGGCGGGTCGCATCTGGGTTGGCACTGTGCAGAACGGCATCTGGCTCTTGGACAAGGACGGCTTGCGGCGGCCTTTTCCCTCCGCGGCTGTTGGCACGGTTGCTCGCGCCCTGCTGGCCGACCGGGCGGGGCGGCTGTGGATCGGAAATGAGTTTGGGCTGTATGTCTGGGAAAATGAGCATTTGCGGAAAGTTGGCCAGCAGGAAGGCTTTCGCAGCGCGTACATCTTGTCCATCGCCGAGGACAAGAACGGCGTTATCTGGACGGGAACAGCCGAGTCGGAGTTGCGCAGCTTTGATTCTGGCAAAATTACGAACTACAAGCCGGATGACGATGTTGGTCCGGTGCGCATGTGGTCCTTGCTGGCAGAGGACGACGGCACGATCTGGGCGGGAACATTGGGCGGCGGTCTGTTGCGTTTTCGCGAGGGGAGATTCACACGTTATCTGGTGAAGGACGGTTTGCCCGACGACAATGTTTCGCAATTGCTGTCCGACGATTTGGGCCAATTGTGGGCCGGGTCGAGAGCGGGGATTTTTCGCGTCGCCAAATCCGAGCTGGACGCTTTTGCCGAAGGCAAAATCGATCGCGTCAATTGTCACATTTATGGCAAATACGATGGCCTGCCGACGGAGGAGTGTTCCAGCGGCTTTCAGCCCTCGTGCTGGCGCTCCCGAGATGGGCGCCTTTGGTTCACCACCACCAAAGGCGTGGTTTCCGTCGCGCCCGAGGACATTGCGAGCAATCCCTTGCCGCCGCCCGTCGTGATCGAAAAAGTTCTCGTCGACGGCCAATCGGCAGCAACGGGCGAGCGATCGGCAACTTCCGCGCGCGGGAAAATCAAGCCCGCCTTGTTCGATAGCGCCAGCCGAGAGTTGCGGGTCAAACCCGGGCGGCACTACTTCGAAATCCACGTTGCGGGCCTGAGTTTTGTGGCGCCCGATAAAGTCCGCTTCAAGTGGCGATTGGCTGGTCTGGAGAAAGACTGGGTGCAGGCGGGCAACCGGCGCATTGCGAGCTATAGTTTTGTGCCGCCGGGCAGCTACCAATTTGAAGTGCAGGCCTGCAACAACGACGGCGTGTGGAATACCGCGGGCGCCAGGATGAAGCTGATTGTGCTTCCGTATTTCTGGCAAACATGGTGGTTCCGGGCCGCCATCGCCATTCTGGTTTCCGCGTTGCTCGCGGTGGCCTATTCCAACCGCGTTGCGCGCCTGCGGCAAATGGCCCGGCTGCGATTGCGCATCGCCCGGGATCTGCACGATGAAGTGGGCGCGAATCTGGGGAGCATCTCGCTGCTGGCGCAGGTGATGGAAAAGCAACCCAGCGCGGCCGACGCATCGCTGGTGCGGCAGATTGCGATGCAAACGATCGATACGCTGCGTGACGTGGTCTGGTTCATCGATCCCACGCACGAACGTTTGAGCGACTTGGTCGCACGTTTGCACGAAACTGCCAAGACGATGCTGCGCGTGATACCTTATGAGTTCAAGCAAAGCGGCAATTTCGGTTCCACCGAGCTGCCCCTGGAATTCCGGCGCAATGTCCCGCCGCTGTTCAAAGAGGCTTTGAATAATGTCCTGAAGCATTCCCAGGCAACCCTGGTCGAAATCAGCGTGCGCCGTTCTGGAGATCGCTTTGAGTTCAGCATTCTCGACAATGGCGTCGGCCTGGTGGAGCGACCCGGCACGAGCGGAAACGGACTCAAAAACATGCGGCGCCGCGCGGCGGATTTGCGAGGCGAATTGACCATCGGCCCGGGACCTGCCGGCGGCACGCAGGTCAGGCTCTCGGCTCGAATCCCGTGAACGCGTGATTGTTGCGCGTGGCCCTTCAGCATACTCTGTTCAGCGAAGCCGGGCGTTCGGTTCCGACCTTGTGAAGAGAGTTTCAGCGCAACGGTCGGATGATATGATTTCGGACTTTATGAATACCTTGGTGAAAGCAAACAAGCCCGCCGCCGGCGAATCCTCCCGCGGGGACAAGCCACCGATCAACATCTGGTTGATCGAGGACAACCACACGTTTCGCAACACAGTGGCGCGCGTGCTGAGCCAGATCGACGGAATGAATTGCTCCGAGCATTTTGCCAACGCCGAGGACGCTTTGGATGCGCTCATGGGAGGTGCGGTGCCGGATGTTATCTTGCTGGATGTCGAATTGCCCGGCCAGAGCGGCATTGAAGCGATCCGCCGCATCAAATCCATTTCGCCGTCCACCCGCGTGGTCATGCTCACCGTTTTCGATGATCACGACAAAGTCTTCAAAGCGGTTTGCGCCGGGGCATCCGGTTATCTGCTCAAGACCTCGGCGGTTGAGGAAATTGTCGATTCCATTCATCAGGCACTTAGCGGCGGCGCGCCGATGACGCCGCGCGTCGCGAAGTCCGTTTTGGACATGTTTGCCGCGATGTCGCGACCCAAGCAGGATTACGGGCTGACTGCGCGCGAGGAAGCCATTCTCAAGCTGATGACCGAAGGCTTCATCAAAAAGCAGATCGCCGACCGACTCTCCGTGAGTTACCACACCGTGGACACTCATCTGCGGAACATCTATACCAAGATGCACGTGCACAGCCGCACCGGCGCCGTGGCCAAAGCGATCAAAGAGCAGTTGTTTTAAACGGATAATCCGAAGTCCGTTTTCACGGAAGACAACCAAGGCAAACCAAGCGAGTTCGGCATTCGGATTCCCATTCCAAGTTGGATGCCTTCGATTTGGTTCTCTTTGTTTCCTTCTGCTTCAAAACGCATCGTTCCAAAGTCCCGCGAACGCGTGATTTTCAATTCCAGGCCGATGCGTACAGTGGTGAGATTCACTGTAGTGAGCCGCGCATTGAAATCAATCCGACGAGTCGCCTTCGGGAAATGGATGTTCCCGGCGCTGGCGTTGCTCGCAACTGTGCTTCCGAGCGTGGCGGCTACTTTCACCTGGACCAAGACCGCCGCTGGAAATGCGTCGGGCAGTTGGACGAATCAAGCCAACTGGACGGGCGGCACCTTGCCCACGGGCACCAACGACACGGCTGATTTCACGACGCTCGACCTCACCGCTGATTCCACGATCACACTCGATGGCAATCAATCGATCAACCGAATCAACTTCGGCGATGCGAATTCCGGAACCGGCGCGGGCTGGTTGATCCGTCCCGGCAGTCCGGGAACGTCCGCACTGACCTTGGGTGACTCCACTCCAACCATTGCCGTCAGTGGATTGGCGGGCGGTGAAGTGGCGTTGCTGGGCGCGGTCGTGGCCGGCACGAACGGCTTGACGAAAAGCGGCACGAGTTTTCTTCAACTGACCAATGCGAACCTTTATTCCGGCGGCACGGTGTTGTCGGGCAGCGACTGCCGAATCTCCATCGCGCACGACCGCGCTCTCGGAACCGGTCTGGTCACGGTCGGCGCCACGATCGGGGCAGGGCAGGTGTGGTTTCAACCGGGCGGAAATCGCACGCTGACCAACGATTTCGAGATACGGACCGTTCGTTGGATCATTGATGGGAATTCAGCCGGTTCTTTGACGGCTGGCGATCTTGTCATCAACGGCAATGTGCTGCTGAACATGGGTGCTTCAAACGTGCGGGACATCTATTGCAATCGTAATCTGACGCTCAATGGCAACGTATCGGTCACGCCGGCCAGCAATCCCTTCAACAAGCAGGGCGGTTTCGCGCTGACTTTGAATGGCACGAACACGTTCAACGGGCCGACCACGATCAGCGCCGGCGCTCTGGTGGTGAATGGCCGTCTTGGCAGTCCCGGAACCGTCACTGTAAACAGCGGCGCGACCTTGGGCGGCACAGGCGCTATCGCCGGCACAGTTTCCGTGCTGACAGATGGAACGCTCTCGCCCGGTGTGGATGGCGCGGGTCTCATGACGGTCGGCGGTCTCACAGCGGCTTCCACTGCAACCTTCAATTTCAAACTGGGCCCGACCAACAGTGCGGCGAACGGCGTGATTCAAGTCAACGGCAACGCCAATTTGGCGGGCCAATTGAACATCACGGACGCAGGCGGGTTCACGTCCGGGCAATATCCGTTGCTGCGTTACACGGGCGCATTGACCACGAATGCGATCGTTGTATCGCTCCCGTTCGGCTACTCGGGGCGCTTGTTTACAATTGCCGGCGAACTGCGCCTCGACGCTTTTCGCGCGCAGGCGATCGCGCCGTTGCCGGATGAATACCTGACGCAGACCAACGCCCTCACGCTTGACTGGGCCGCGGTCGCGGATGCTGTTGGCTATCGCGTTTATCTGGGCACCAACGCGGTCGCGGTGGGGAGTGCCACCACGAATTCAGCCGGGATTTACCTCGGTCGATTCACGACCGACGCGCTGAATATTTCCAACCTGGTGAACAATTCCACCACGTATTGGCGCGTGGATTACGTGCTTGCAGATGGATCTGTCCGCACCGGGCCAGTCTGGAGCTTTACGTTGGTGAACGATCAGGATCTGCAGCTCGACACGTGGGTGGCGACCGATGCGCTCAACCGTTCTTTGCCGCTGGCTGACACTGCGGGTTTGCCGCGCACGAATCGCCCGATCGGGATTTTCTATTTTCTCTGGCACGGCGAGCACGCGTTGGGCGTGGGGCCGCGCGACAACACGGTCGCCATTGCGGAGCTCAATGGCGGCCCGGGTTACGCGGATCCGCACAATGCCTGGGCGGACAATCCGCCATGGCAGACCAACGCGAACAACGGTGTCTCATGGTATTGGGGGCAGCCCGAAGCCGGCTATTACGCGAACAGCGATGAATGGGTGATTCGCCGTCACATCGCCTTACTGCAAGCCGCGGGCGTGGAAGTGCTAGGATTCGATTCCACCAACGGCCATCCGGAGACGCAGTATCCTTACTTCACCAAAATCGCCGAGGTCATTCGCAAGATGCGGCGCGAAGGTTTTCGCGTGAACCTGAAGTTCATGTTCTACACGCATGCCGGGAGCGGCGGAAGTCCGGCGACGGTCACCTGGCTTTACGAAAATTTTTACAAGCCCGGACTTTATCCAGAACTCTGGTTTCGCTGGCAGGGCAAGCCGCTGATCATCGGTTATCCCAATGGCCTGTCCGCCGGTGACGAGCCGGTGTCGAGCGAGGTGTTGAACTTCTTTACCTGGCGAACCGGCTGGGCCAACGGCAGCAATCCGGCCAATGAATGGCAATGGATTGACACGCCCACGCCGCAGAATCCCGGCTACAACACGGCGCGAACCGATATCCCAGAGCAGATGCCCGTAGCCTGCGGCGGTTGGGCCAATGGCAATCTGGGTCGCAGTCATTCCAATCGCTCTCAACCGGATTACGACAAGTTTCACCTCTCCACCGCGCGCACCGAAGGGCTGGGGATTTTCTACTCGGAACAGATGTTCTACGGGTTGAAGTACGATCCGCAATTTCTCTTCCTCACCGGTTGGAACGAGTGGTGGGCCGGCGCGTGGGATGCGCCGACGTATTGCTACACCCACTTGCTCTCCGAGTGCGTGCCGGCGAACAAGCGATATTTCGTGGACAACTACAATCAGCAATACAGCCGCGATATCGAGCCGATGAAAGGCGGCCACGGCGACAATTATTACTTCCAGATGGTCGCGCAAAACCGACTGCGCTCAGGCGTGCGACCCGTTCCCGTGGCGTCGGCGCCCAAGAGCATCAACGTGAGCGGCGATTTCTCCGATTGGTTGGACGCGGGGCCGGTGTTCTATGATATTCCCGGCGACACGGCGGCTCGCAATGGCTTGTCCACTTTCAGCAACCTGCCGAATTACGTGAACAATACAGGTCGAAACGACTTTAAGTTTCTCAAGGTGGCGCGCGACGTGAGCTATCTTTATTTCTACGCCGAATGCGCCACGAACATCACCAGCTACACCGGTTCAAACTGGATGACGCTCTTCCTGGATGCCGACCAGAATCACGTCACGGGTTGGGAAGGCTACGACTTTGCCGTGAATCTCGGCGACCGCACCGCAAGCGCGACGAGCTTGAGCCGCAACACGACCGTAACCAACGGCTGGACGTGGACCACCGTGCGCAGCGACATTGCGTATCAAGTGGCGGGCAACCGGCTCATGCTGCGCGTGCCCCGCACGAGTCTGGGGCTGACGAATGATCCCGTAAACTTCGACTTTCACTGGGCCGACAATTTTCAGGTGGCGGGCGACATTTCGGATTTCGGAGTGAACGGCGACAGCGCGCCCGACCGGCGCTTCAACTACCGTTACCTCACGCAATCCGGCTCGCCGGTCACGTTGTTGCAGGATGACTTTGAGGCTGGGAAAAAAAGCGCCTGGGCCGAGACATGGACCAATGGCAGCAAGTGGAGCCTGACGACGGCGACGAGTTATTCCTCGAGCAACTGCGCCGTTTGCAGCACAGCGAACGGCACCAACAGCTCAATGATCGCGCGCCTCAACACCAGCGGACTAAACAGTCTGCGCCTGAGCTTTCGCTACAAATTGCACAACGTCGCCGATGCGCAGAACGTGCTGGTGCAATACTGGACTGCGGCCGGTTGGGTGACCGTGCGCGAAATCAGCCGCGATGAATATTTTCCGACCGGCCAGGCGTGGAGCTACGACGAGCGGCAGGACATCTGGCTGCAATTCAACGACGCGCGCCTCAACAGCGGAACCAACGCCGTTTTCTTCCATCCAAACTGCGCGTTCCGAATCGAAGCAAGCGGCGTCAACAGCGGGGGCCAGAGCGTCTGGGTGGACGACGTTCTGGCGTCGGGCATTGCGATTCCGACCAATCATGCGCCGGTCCTGGCGACGATCAGCAATCGAACCTTGACCTCTGGGCAGACGCTTGTTTTCACCAACAGTGCCAGCGATGCGGATGAGCCGTCGCAATCGTTGACTTACGATCTGGTGAATCCGCCGGTTGGTGCGAGCGTGGACGCGGACAACGGCGTGTTCAGCTGGCGTCCCACCATCGCTCAAGCGCCGATCGTCACCTCTGTGCGCGTGCGCGTTGCCGATAGCGGGGTTCCGAGTTTGAGCGCGACCCAAAGCTTTTGGGTGACAGTGAATCGTCCCGTTTTGCCGAGTTTGAGCGCGCCGATCCTGAGCGGCGGCTTGTTCCAGATGTTGATCTCCGGAGACGCGGGGCCCGATTACACGATTCAATCCACGACCGACCTGAGCGCGCCCAATTGGACCACACTGTTCACCACCAACTCACCAGTCTTGCCGTTCGTTTTCTCGGATGAAACCACAACGAACTGGCCGCAACAATTTTACCGTGTCCCGCTGGGTCCTTAAGTGAATGATCATGCTCCTCGAACTCCGCTTCATCACCGTGACTGCCGTGATTGCCGCGTGTTGCTCAACTCTCGCGGGCACGATTGATAAGACGAACAATGCCGACGCGCTGAACCTTGGCTCCAGCTGGGTGGGCGGCGCGATTCCGAGTGCGGCGGACATCGCCCAATGGTCCGCGACGGTAATGGGCCCAAACACTGTTGAATTGGGCGCGGATGCCAGTTGGTCGGGCGTGAAGCTTTCCAATCCCGGCGGCGCGGTGACTCTCAATTCTGGCAACACGCTGACGCTTGGGACCGCGGGCGTTGATCTGTCCGCCGCGACTCAAGATCTGACCCTGAACTGCGGGCTCGCGTTTGGCGCCAATCAGATTTGGACGGTCAACAGTGGTCGCGCCTTGACGGCGGCCGGCGCCCTCGCCACGACGAGCAGCACCTTGACGAAAAGTGGTTTGGGAATCGTCACACTGTCCGGTGGCGGCACGCTTTCATCGACGCTCACCGTCAACGCCGGCAAAGTTTCCATCCAAGGTGGCACGTGGTCGCTCGGCGGCAGTGGTGATTTGCACCAGTTGCAAATCGCGGGCGGCGCGACATTCGAGATCGTTGGCGGAAATGTCACGCTGCCGTTCTATGCGGAAGTATCCAAAAGCGGTTCCGGCGGTGGACTGATGCGTGTCAGCGGGGGAAATGTCATCGAGAACGGCGAGTTCATGATTGGCCGCACGAGCAGCGGCACCTTGATCGTGACCAACACGGCTGCCCTCACCCTCAACCAGTTGAAGATCGGCGATCTCTCGGCGGCTAACACCGGCACGGTG
Organism: Verrucomicrobiota bacterium; assembly: GCA_051960355.1. Lineage (GTDB taxonomy): Bacteria > Verrucomicrobiota > Verrucomicrobiia > Limisphaerales > DASXHY01 > DASXHY01. The sequence continues at coordinate 9,970 of JBQCEJ010000396.1, forward strand.
AACTTGGACGGCGGCACAACGACGGTAAGCTTTGTGGCGACCCGCAACAGCGCGAGCACGTCGATTCTCAATTTCAACGGCGGCACGCTCCGGGCGAAGTCCGCGCAATCCGCGTTTGTGAATGGGCTCACTTCGGCGCGCGTTCGAGCGGGTGGAGCGGTGATCGATTCGCAAGGATTCAACCTCACGATGCCGCAATCGTTGTTGCATGATCCGGGGCTTGGCGCGGGATCGGACGGTGGCTTGATCAAACTCGGTTCCGGCGCGCTGACGCTCACGGGAACCAATACTTACGACGGTCCAACCGCGATCTCGAATGGAACGCTGAACGTGAATGGTCGTGTCGATGGCGCGGGAGCGGTGACCGTTTACAGCGGCGCGACCTTGGGCGGCACGGGCGTGGTCGCCGGCGCGGTCAGCGTGCTCGACAACGCAATCCTCGCGCCGGGAACCGGGCGGTTGATTCTGGGTGACTTGGAACTGAGCGCGGCGTCCACATTGCAACTGACGCTGGCTGCGGCGGGTTCGTCTGCCAATTCCAAACTGCAGGTGAATGGCAATGTGAATTTGAACGGTCAATTGATGGTGAGCGACGCCGGCGGCATAGCGTCAAACAGCGTTTACACGGCGTTGACTTACACCGGAACCCTGACGGATCTGGGCCTGACCGTTAGCCCGCTGTCGCAATGGGATGTAACGATCGATACAAACACGCCCGGCGAGGTGCGGCTCGTCACAGCGCGGAAATTTCCTTTTGTGGAGATTGCCGAAGGCAACCTGGTCGTGCGCAGCCTCAGCACAAATCTTACGGGAATCATTCATGGGACGCCTGGCTACAACTATGCCTGGTACGAAGTGCGGTCCAATAGTCTGACGGGACGACTCATCGATTGGGGCGCGCAGGTGGCAACCACGAGTTGCCCCTTCACCGTGCGTAATCTTCAGGCCGGCACCAATTACGTCGTGTTCTTCGCGATGGATTCCTCGCGGCAAGTGGTGAGCAATTGGGTTACGCTCACGCTGACCTTGGATGCGAACACGCCGGTGCGCCCCAGACCGATTCCGGCCGAGATCTGGTGGGGCGGACTTTCCACGAACAACCCGGCACTCGTAGCGCCGGGAGCGGAATGGGATTTTGTGAAGCGCTATCAGGATGGCTTTTTCTTTCACACCGCGTATGGCGCAAACTTTTCCACCTCCGACAAGCTGGCTTTGGCGGCGGCGTTGCGACCATTCAACACGAAGTATTGCTGCGAACTGGGCGGCGGTTGCACGCCCGCCCCGTCCTGGGCTTACGGACAGGCGGGACGGAATTCCGGTTGGGGAAAGTCCCTGGAAGAAAATTATCAGGCGCTCGGAATCGTGATGTCGGATGTGACGCACGATTATCATCCGGAAAATCTGGAAGACTTTTGCCAGGCGTATCCCTCCTGGCCGCAGAACGACATTCTGGCGTACTTCACTGGCGACCTGACGCTCGCTTCGCCGGGCTACTCCTTCCCCTCCGGCCAGTGGAAGGACGCGTTCTACATCTACAGCACGAACAATCCGCATCTGAAGATCGGCCTCACCAGCAGTCCGGTCTGGTGGCCTTGGGGCAACTATCCAGCACTGGCGGCGAATCACCTTGCCTACACGCCGTTGCGCGACACGAACAACACGCCGATCCAGGTCAACGGCACGAACGTCTCGTTCTCGTTCAACATGAGCGACATTCAAAATGCGCACATCAATGCGACTTACAGTCTGGGCATGGAATACTTTGCGTTTGCGACGGATTGCCCGTGGGATTATTTCGGAGCCTGGGGCAACGTGACGGACCGGACCAACAACCGCGCCAAGATTCGGGCCTACGAGCAGTTCCTCCAGAATCGAGGCGCGCGGCACACGTTTATTTGCAATGTCAGCAATGCCGCTGGCCAACCTGGCGGGAATGATGCGCAGGACAATTACTACAAGCAGAGCAGTCTCAATAGCTTGTTCACGCATCAGCAGGAAGGCGGGCGCGCCAATCGCTACCTCTTTGAGAGTTGGTATCAAGGCATCCCGCACGCCGCCGTTCCAGAAACCAAATCCGGCAGTTACGCGAACCTTGCAATGGAAGCCATCAAGTATCTCAAGGGCATTCGCGACACCAACGGCGCGCTGGAAGAGCTGTCGCTCACGCTGCTCAGTTCCGGGATGACCAATGTGATCGAATTGCGCAATGATGGCGATGTGGCGTGTCTGCCAGCCGTGATCGCTTTTGATTCCGGTGGCGCGGGAACGGTGAACTACTTTGATGCTGCGGGCAGCAACATCACGGCACGCATCCTGAGCGCTGAAGGTTACGTTTACACGAATCGTTTGTCGCCCGGCCAAACGACCACGTTGCGTGTGGTGACTTCTGTTCAGCCGCTCAATCGCACGATTACCTTGGAAGCGTTTTGGAACCCGCAAGATCCCACCGGCATTGTGCGGGATCGCTTGTTGCTCACGCCGCCGAACCAACCGCCAGTGCTGACGGCCATTTCCAATCAGACGCTTATCGCCGGTCAGACGTTGCTCCTCACCAACGCGGCAACCGATCCCGATGTGCCGGCGCAAACGCTCACCTGGAACCTGCTGAGTCCGCCCGCCGGAGCCACTGTCAATTCCAGCAACGGCCTGTTCTCGTGGCGTCCGACTTTGGCGCAGGCGCCAATTGTCACCTCGATCGGCATTCGCGTCGCTGACAATGGCAGTCCCAGCCTGAGCGCGACGCAACGGTTCTGGGTGACGGTGAACCGTCCGATTCAACCAGCGTTGAGCGCCGTGGGAATCAGCAGCTGTCAGTTTCAATTCCTGATCTCGGGCGACGCCGGTCCGGACTACACGGTCGAGGCTTCCACAAACCTGAGTCAATGGTTCCCGCTGTGGGTCACCAATTCGCCGTCGCTGCCGTTCCTGTTTTCGAGTCCCTCATCCGCCAGCCAGCCGCACCAGTTCTATCGCGTCTTGATGGGGCCGTAACCAATCCCGCGATTGCGTGATAGTTACTGCGGAAAGATTTGTGATAAAGCTTCAGTCGGTCGTGATTCCTGTGCTTTTTTTATTTTAGGCCGCAGGCTATCCGTGGTAGTCGGATTTCGTTCCGAACCGTAGCAGCAAGCCTGAATTGAGGAGCTGGAACTCTACCTTAATCAGTTTGAATCGATTCAAATTCCACCCCATCGAACTATGACAGGTCTCATCCCGTCCCTTAACAGCCGGCATCCACTGCAACGAACTTGTCGCCCGATTCTCCTGGCTTTGGCGATGATGGCCATTGCCCACAGTGCCTCCGCGCAAACCACCTATGTCTGGACCCATGAAGCCGGAGGCGATGCCAGTGGCAGTTGGGCAGCCGGCGCCAACTGGACTCCGGTTGGTCCAGCCAACGGATCGGGCAACGCAGCAGATTTCAGCACCGTGGCGACTGCGAATGATGCCGTCATCACTCTCGACGGGAATCAAACCATCGGCAGCCTTTTATTTGGTGGCGCCAACAACTGGAGTTTCAATCCCGGCACTGGCGGAGGACTTATCTTGGCCGTTAACTCGGGGAGCCCGACCATCACCGTTACGAACAACAGCGCGATCTTCAATGTGTCGTTGTCCGGCGCGAACGGACTCAGCCTGTTTGGCGCTGACGGCAAGTACACGATCTTGACCGCCACTAATAGTTACAGTGGCGATACCGTTTTGAATGCGGGTGCAAGCCTGGGCATCGGGAGTGATCTGGCGCTGGGAACCGGCCGTTTGATTGCCGGCGCCACAGCCGGTGCCAATCAAACGTTTGTGATGGCGGCCGGTGGTGATCACACCGTCACCAACGACATTGAGATTCGCAGTCTCCGTTTAGTCGTGCGCAACAACACCGCTGCGGGTTTTGTTCCAGGAGTGTTGACCCTGAACGGAAACGTTCTGATCAACAACGGTTCTTCCAATGTGCGCGACTTCTACAACGATGGTGCGGTCACCATCAATGGTATCATCAGTGGCGGACCCGTCGGCTTGATCAAGAACGGTGGCGGCACTCTGACTTTGACGGGCAACAATGTTTACACCAACGGCACCACGGTCAGCGGAGGTACGCTTTCGATCAGTCAGGATGGCAATCTGGGCGCTGCGGGTGCGCCTTTGACGATTTCAGGCGGGGCACTGCGGATCACCGGGACGGCGTTGAACGATCTCTCTTCGCGAACGGTCAACTGGAGCACGTTCGGCAGCGGATCGGCCAGCGGTCTCGACATCGCCGATGCGAACAACACCTTCAGCGTGACGAGCCCGATTTCATCCGGCAGCGGCGTGTGGTTCAACAAGTGGGGCGCCGGCACGTTGCTTTCCGCGGCGAATGGCACGGGTGAAATTGCCGGCTATACGGCGATCCGCAATGGCACCTTGCTGATCACCAATGGCACGTGGGGCTGCGGTCTGGAAACCATGCCCGGCTACGGTTCCGGCAGCGTTGCCAGCGTGATCGTGGGAAATGCGGGCGTGTTGGACTCCTACGTTTTGCGAGTCGGTGACACGGGCGCCAATGGCACGTTTCTGCTGCAAACCGGCGGCACAATTCGCACGGATGAAGCGAGCACGAAGAGCGGCGGCACGGGCTATTTGATTTTCAATGGCGGCAAGCTGGCCGTCAGCACCCGCAATGCGGCCCGGGCTCCGGCCAATTGGATTCACGATATCTCGTACGCGTATGTTTCCACGAACGGCGGCATCATCGATGTGGCTGATTACAAGATGACCATTCCCCAGGATTTTCAGACCGACCCCAATCTGGGCGGCGCGCCGGATGGCGGATTGGTTAAGCTGGGCAATGGCACGCTGACCTTGAGCGGTTCCGGCCACAGCTACGTGGGCGCCACCATCGTGAGTAACGGGACCCTGGCGGTGGATGGTTATCTCGGGTTCTCCCCGGTCACCGTGTTGTCCGGCGCGACTCTCGCGGGTGTCGGCACGATCGTGAACAGCGTCTCTGTCCAGACCGGCGGCACGCTCGCCGGCACTCCGTCGCTCAGTGGCAGTGCAACTGTCGGCAATGGCGGCACGGTCAATCCAGCCGGTGGCACTTTTGGCACGATTACCGTCGGCGATTTGAACTGTTCGGCGGGAAGCACACTTTGGTTTGACTTGAATACCTACAACAGCGAAGGCGGCGGAGCGAATGATGAGGTCGTGGTCAACGGCACGTTGACGATTTCCGGGACCACGACGGTTTATATCAATCCAGCATCGGGTCCACTGCAAAGCTCCAGCCGCTACGTCGTTCTTCGCTATTACGGAGGTCTGTCCGGCAACGTCAACAACCTCGTGATCGGCGGTCCGCTCGCCGGTTCCCGCCAGTCGCTGACGCTCGACACGAGTGTGCCCGGTGAAATCGCGGTGGTGACTGGCACCGATTCTGCCCTCACACTCACCTGGGTTGGCGATGGTTCGGCGAACCTCTGGAATGTCGCGGGAACAAGCAACTGGGTGGATGCAACCTTTTCGGCCAACAACTTTTACAACGGCGACTCCGTCACCTTTGATGACTCGGGTTCGTTTGTGGCTCCGATCCAACTCGTCGGCGTACTCAAGCCGTTCTCGGTGACCGTTAATGCGGTGGATTCCTACACGTTCGCGGGCACCGGACGTTTGAGCGGCACAGCCAGCCTTACCAAGAACAACAGTGGTACGCTCGTGATTGCGACGGATAGCGATCAGTCCGGCAGCATCACCCTGAGCGGCGGCTCGATTCAGGTCGGCAACGGCGCGGGAACAGGCAGCCTGGGAAGTGGCACTGTCAGCGTGACGGCGGCGGGCACGACGCTCGCATTCAATCGGACCAATTCCCTGACGGTGGCCAACACGATTGCGAATGGCGGCGGCAATCCCAATCTCGTCGTGAACTCAGGCAGCGTTACGCTGACGGGAACCGGCGACAACTCGGGTGCCGGCGCGACCGTGAATGCCGGCACGCTCGTTCTGGCAAAGACTAGCAGCAGTTCGGTCCACGCGCTCGGCAGTTCGCCGACTACTGTCAATGCCGGCGCCACACTGCAATTGGGCGGCAGCGGCGGAGATCAGATTTTTCTGGGTGCGACCATTACCAACAATGGCACGTTCGATCTGGCCGGGCAGAGTGAAGGTTTCAATGCGCTGGCCGGCAACGGTCTGGTGACAAGCAGCGTGGCGTCGAACGTCGTGCTGACGCTGGGGCAGAACAATGGCGGGAGCACGTTCAGTGGTTCGATTCAGAACGGCAGCGGCACTCTGGCCCTCGTGAAAGCGGGCACCGGCACTCAGGTGTTGACCGGCACCAACTCGTATGGCGGGGGCACGACGCTCAGCGCGGGTGTGCTGGCCGTGACCAACGATGCCGCATTGGGTGCGGTTCCGGCAGTGCCTTCCACCAATGTGGTATTTACGGCGGCCAGCACATTGCGATTCCTTGGCAGCACCACGATTGGCGCAAATCGCATGTTCAATCTCAACACTGGGAATGCCAGTTTCGATGTGCAGACCAACACGGTGACGATCGCCGGCCAGATCAAGGGCGGTGGCGCGCTGGTGAAACCTAATTCAGCCGGCACGCTCATTCTTACCGCGAGCAACTCCTACGCTGGCACCACCACGATCAGCGATACCGCCGGCGGCGCCGCGAGTGTGTTGCGCATCGCCCACAGCAAGGCTCTGAGCAGCGGCGCCATCGGCATCGGCGGCGGAGGCAACAGCGATCAGTCCCGGCTTGAATTGACCGGCGGCATCACCTTGGCCAACACCCTTAACACCTGGGCTTCCCGCAACACCGCCAGCCCCAACATCGTCAACATCAGCGACGTGAACACCATCAACTCCGCCATCTCGGGCGGGGGCGGCGGCGGTCAAAGCACGTTGCGATCGGATGCCGGCAAGCTGGTCATGCTGGGAGCTATTTCCACCCGGCAGCTGAATCTTCAAGGCGCGGGCGACGGCGAACTCCGCGGTGTGGTCACGCTTCAGTCCGGTTATCACCTGGTCAAAAACGGCACGGGAACATGGACCTTGAGCGCCACCAATAACTACACCGGCATGACCACCAACAACGACGGCACGTTGATCGTCAATGGTGTGGTTCCAACCAATGTCGTAACGATCGTCGGCGGAACTCTGGCGGGCACGGGCACCGTTCGCGGCGCAACCACCGTGCAGGCCAACGGCACGCTGGCTCCCGGCGTTAATGGCATCGGCACATTGAGCATCAGCAACACGCTCACGCTCTTGGGAACCAATATCATGGAAATTGCCCGGAACGGCTCCACGATCACCAACGATCAGGTCAAGGGCGTTGGCACGCTCAATCTGGGCGGGACTCTCGTGGTGAATAACATCGGCGGCAGTCCGTTGCAGGTCGGCGATTCCTTCAAGCTCTTCAGCGCGGCCACCTACGTCGGCAATTTCGCCAGCGTCATCCTGCCGGCTAACGCAACCTGGACGAACAAAACGGCGATCGATGGCACCATCGCGGTGCTCACGGTTTCCTCCAGCGTCAGCACCAATCCCACGAACATTACTGCGCAGGTAGTAGGCGGCAGTTTGCAGTTGTCCTGGCCGGCTGATCATCTCGGCTGGGAATTGCAGGCGCAGACAAATGCCTTGGATGTCGGGCTCACCACCAATTGGGTGACGGTGCCCGGTTCAACCGTCACCAATCAGGGGACGCTGCCGCTCAGCGCCGCCAATCCAGCCGTCTTCTACCGGTTGCACTACCAATACTAAGCGGGAACGGGGCGCGGCATTTATGCCGCTTCAAGGTGACTCACGCTTTAAGAATGACTGCGTCAAATCACGTTGAAGCGAACTGAAAGCCGCGCGCCGGCGGCACGAGATTCGAATTCAACTGCATAGTTTCGCCAGGAGTCGGCAGACGTTACTTCATTCCCGAGTCTGGCTGGTGCGGGAGCGCCAGCGAGACTCATGTTTACTGCTGTTTGGGCAGCTGTGGGATTCTGCCTCACGCAAATACGGGAGGTTCAAAACGTGGATTGGACTTGCCGAACCTGGTGTTTTGCTGGTGCCATCTACCCGCCGTTTTAAACAGGCGGCGCTTGTCTCAACCATTTTGCTATGAAAAACATTCGTCAACTTTACACCGCGATGCTGGTTCCCATCGCTCTCGGCGCGTCGCTGTTGTTCGCTGAATCCAACGCTTCCGCCGGCGGACTCGAACCTGTGGCTTTGCAATGTGAGTATCGCGTCAATCCTTTGGGCATTGACGAAGCCCGGCCGCGCCTGACCTGGAGCGTGGAATCGGACGACCGCGGTGAGAAACAGACGGCGTATCAGATCCTGGCCGCCAGTTCGGAAGCGTTGCTGGCAAAAAACCAGGGCGATCTGTGGGACAGCGGCAAGGTGATGAGCGACGCCACGGTGAATATCGTTTACGACGGACGTCCTCTGACCTCGCGCCAATCCTGTTTCTGGAAGGTTCGGGTCTGGGACAAAGACGGGCGCGCCGATTGGAGCCGTCCGGCATTTTGGACCATGGGTTTGTTGCAGCCGCAGGATTGGCAGGCGAACTATATCAGCTTTCGCGACAGCACGCCGTTGCATAAAGACAAGAACACGGTGTTCCTGCCGCCGGCTCATCAATTTCGCAAGGAGTTTGCCGCGGCCAAACGCATTCAACGCGCGACCTTGTATGCCACCGCGCTCGGGATTTACGAGTTGCAGTTGAACGGGCAACCGGTGCGCGATGCGCGATTCGCGCCCGGTTGGACTGATTATCATCAACGCGCTTATTACCGGACCTACGACGTCACCGCGCTGGTGCACCGCGGTCCCAATGCGATCGGCGCGTGGCTGGCCGATGGCTGGTACAGCGGTTACATCGGCTTTGGTCTGCTTACCGGCATCGGCACGGAGAAGATCGGTCGTTACACCTACGGCAAAACGCCTGCCATGATGGCGCAGTTGGAAATTGAATACACCGATGGCACTCGCGAAGTCGTGGGCACCGATCCGACCTGGAAAGTGACGGGCGACGGCCCTATTCAAGAGGGCGATTTCCTGATGGGCGAAATGTATGATGCGCGCAAGGAAATGCCAGGTTGGTCCAAGGCCGGTTTCAATGACCAGAAATGGGAGTCAGCCATTCGCGCCGAAGATAATGGGAGCGTGCCGGCCAACTTTTACGAATGGACCGATCCCACAAAGCCGGGCGATAAATTGGAAATCAAAGGACGTCCGGTGGACTTGGGCTTTCATCGCCCCGCGAAGTTGGAAGCGTTTCCCGGATTGCCGGTGCGGGTGACGCAGGAGATCAAAACCGTCGCTATCACGTCGCCGACCAATGGCGTTTACATTTTTAACCTGGGCCAAAACTTTGCCGGCGTCATTCGCCTGAAAGTGAAAGGCCCCGCCGGCACGAAAATTCAACTGCGCTACGGCGAAATGCTTCATCCCGACGGTCGCCTGATGACGGAGAACCTGCGCAAGGCCCGCGCCACCGACACGTACATCCTGCGCGGCGATTCGCATGGCGAAACGTACACGCCTCGCTTCACCTTTCACGGATTTCAATACGTGGAAGTGACCGGCTATCCGGGCAAGCCGGACAAAGACGCCGTAACGGGCCTCGTAATGCACAGCGACACGCCCCTGGCCAGCGACTTCCAATGTTCCGATCCGGTGATCAATCGCCTCTTCAAAAACATTGTCTGGACACAGCGCGCCAATTTCCTGGATCTGCCGACCGATTGTCCGCAGCGCGACGAGCGTTTCGGCTGGACCGGTGACGCGCAGATTTATGTCCGCGCCGCGACCTACAACGCCGACGTTGCCGCCTTCTACACCAAATGGCTGCGCGAATTGATGGAATCGCAGCGACCCAGCGGCGCTTTCCCGGGCTACGCACCGTATCCCTTTCAGCACGGCTGGGATTTCGGCACAGCCTGGTGCGATGCTGGTGTGATTTGTCCCTGGACGATCTGGCAGGCTTACGGCGACACGCGGATCATTGAACGCTGCTGGGAACCGATGACGCGCTTCATGGAATGGCGCCAGCGGACGAGCAAAGATTTCATCGGCGTGAACCACGGGAATGAATGGGGCGACTGGCTTTCCGTCGGCGAAAAGACGCCGATCGAATACATCGATACCGTTTACTTTGCCTACTCGTCGAAGCTGATGTCTGAGATGGCGCAGGCGATCGGCAAAGAAGAGCAAGCGGCAAGTTATCGCGGGTTGTTCGACAAAGTGAAAGCCGCCTTCAACGAAAAATATGTGAAACCGGATGGCTCGTTGACGGTCAATTCCCAGACCGCTTATGTGTTGGCGCTGTACATGGATTTGATTCCGCACGACCTGCGCCAGGCCACGGGCGCGCTCCTGGCCAAGCGCATTCAAGCCAAAGCCAGCGCCGATAATTCTGGCATGACCACGGGCTTTCTTGGCACCCGGCCGTTGCTGCCGGTTCTCTCAAGCGTCGGACAGGATGCCACGGCCATGCGTCTTTTCCAGAGCCGGAAATATCCATCCTGGGGCTACGAAGTGGAGCAGGGCGCAACCACGATCTGGGAGCGTTGGAACAGCTACACCAAGGACAAGGGCTTTGGCGGCGAGCAGAACGCCTCCATGAATTCATTCGCGCATTACTCGTTCGGCGCGGTTTGCGAATGGATGTTCTTCCACCTGGCCGGCATTGACAGTGACGGCCCCGGTTACAAGCACATCGTTATTCGGCCCACGCCGCCCGATGCTGGATTGAAAGGCGATGCCCAGCCGATTGATTGGGTCAAAGCGCATTACGATTCCATTCACGGCCGCATCGAAAGTGAATGGCGCAACTCAACGAAAGCGTTCGAATTGGAAACTGAAATTCCGGCGAACACTTCCGCCACGATCTATTTGCCGGCGACAAGCCCGGATAACATCACCGAAAGTGGCAAGCCGCTGGCCAAGGCGAAAGGCGTTCGCTTCCTGCGCATGGAAGGCGATCGCGCGGTTTTGGCGGTTGAGTCCGGCGAGTACGAATTCAAGGTCCGCCATTAAGCTTGGCGCTGCTGGCATTCATTCCAGCAGCGCTGGAACGTTCATTGCCTGTCCCAGTTTAGTCCCGGAGCGCAGAGCATCGCTCTGCGTCTTGCAACTGCGACGTGCCGAGCGATGAGCTTTTGACCGGCAGTTTTTGTCCAACGCCGCCCGATGTGTTCCTTGCCTGCGACTCGGAAAGCGATAGATTCCACCCAAGTTGCCGTCATGAAATCTCACCTTGCCGCACTCCTCAGCCTTTGGATCGTGGCGGTCAGCAGTCTCGCCTCGGGAGCGGTGCCCACCAATTCCGCGTGGTTTGCCCGTGACTGGCAAACAGACGACGGCTTGCCCGACAGTACCGTTACTGGCATTGCCCAGACGGCGGAAGGTTATCTCTGGGTTGCCACGGAAAATGGCTTGGCCAGCTTCGACGGGGTGCGATTTCGCAAGACCACGGCTCCGGAGCTTCAAGCGCCGCAACGCAAGCTCATCCGCGTCCTGACGCCCGCGCGCGGGAATAAACTCTGGGTCGCGCTCGAAGGCGGTGTGGCGATTTGCCTGTCGCCGCTGCCGAACACCGCAACGGTGATCACAAACCTCATCAACCTGCGCCCGGTGGCCATGGTGGAAGATGCGGCGGAGGAAGTCTGGATCGGTTACGGCGACGGCGGCGTTTGTCACATCCAGCGGGACGGCACGGTGCAGCGCTTCACCACTCAGGATCGTTTCCCGGGCATCGGCGGATGTTATCTCGCGTGCGATCAGAAGGGTCAGGTCTGGTTTGCTAAGGCGGGTCGCGTCGGGGTGTATCGCGCTGGCGAGTTTGTTTCTCTGCTTAATCTGGACAATGAAAATGTCCGAATCGCGCCCGCTCGCGATGGGGCAATGTGGATTTGCGCCGGCACCCGGTTGCTGAAATACGTCGAAGGCGGCGAGCCGCGCGATCTCGGTCAGTTTGCGCCTGTTCGCGCCAGCACGCTGCCACGCGCGATGATGGAGGACCAATCCGGCGCGCTCTGGATCGGCACGTCGGCCAGCGGATTGATCCTTTACGACGGCGAAGGTTTCAACCGAATCGAAACGTCGCATCGCGACATTGAATCGCTCGGCGAAGATCGGGAAG
>JBQCEJ010000397.1:0-2650 GCA_051960355.1 Verrucomicrobiota bacterium
CCATGCGCGGGATGGCCAGCGTGGGCGGCTGGAAGGTTCCAAAGGCGGCATTCGTGAACGAAGTCGTGTTCGTCATGATGTAGAAGTGCCATTGGCTGGCCGTTCCGAGCTTGATCGCTCCATTTGTGCCACCAACGCCCCAGAACGTGTTGGTATCCAAAGCCACAGTGTTGTTGTCCAGCAGCGGACTGTTAGCCCCAACGCGTTGACCGGTGAGCAACTGGCCGGAAACATTCGTCACCGAACCGAAGTCATTCGTGATCACCGTCAGATTTGTCGTGCTGAATGCGAGATTGCCAAAATCCTGCACCAGCGTGAGCGCATTGGTCTCACCGTTGCCGGAAGAGATCACCAATGCGTAATCCTGAACCACGCCGTTGGTGTGGGCCGTGACAGCATTCACGTTGACACGATGGCCGACGACGGTAACCGAGTAATTCGTGCCGAGTGGATCTGGAAGGTAAACGTTCTCGACATTGTTGACGTTGTCGAAGACCGGAACCGCATTGCTCTCGACCGCAAAGTTGAATGAACTCCCCACCGGGATGTCGTTGCCGACATAAACAATTGGCTCGGCGGGATTGTCCAGATTGGTCACGATCAGGTCGAGATCGTTGACCAGTTTAATTCCCGCGGTCGGATTGCCCGGCGGATCGGTCCAAACCAAAGTGACGCGCAGTGGCCGGTTCCCCGCAGCGGGATCGACGGAAACATTGATAGTGCGGCTATCGCCGGTGGCCAGGGCATTCGTCGGATTTTGATCGATGAAAAACATCGACGCCTTCGTGTTGATGGCGACCTGATTCGTGATACCCATGGGCAAACTGTTGGTGAGATTCACCAAGCCCCAACCCTGATCATTGAGCGTGTGCTTTACTTCGAGGTCATACTGCGCATTCACGGTCCGAGCGCCGTTGATCAACAGCGCCTTCATCAACGCCGGACTGGGCGCCAGTTTTAGAGTGTTGGTAAAGTAATCTTCCATCAACGCGAGCACGCCAGAGACTCCCGCCGCGGACATGCTCGTGCCGGACTCGTATCGATAATAAGGTCCGAGATCACTATTCACATTCTTCAGGACATCGAAGTAATTCCCCAACTCGTTCGTCGTGTGATAAACCGTCGTGACGTGGAACTGAACGGCTTCGTTGGTTGGATTGCCGATGCCATAAAACAAGATCGACGGCATTGTTCCGCCGCTGAGTGTGTAGGTATTGGTCCCAACTAACGTTGAATTGGTGGCGGTCGGCAATTCCGAGGGGTTGGTGTAAATGGGAAGCGGCACATCTGGCGATATCGCCCGCACAGTGATCGTCAGATCGATGGCGTTTTCGGGCAGAAAAAGCACATACCCCTGCACTTCACCCGGCAGCACCCGGTCGATGAAGGAATCGGTGAACGCAAAATTAGGATTGTAATAATTTGTCTCGTCAAACTGGGCTGACTTGGCGGAGACCACGAAGGAGCCCGGCGCCACGACATCGGGCTTGAATCGTCCGAAATCGCCCTCAACGCCAACTCCGGAATTGCCGCGGCTCGAAAACCAGGCGACTTCGCTGTCAGAATCGGTCATACCAACCCACGGCGTTGTGGTGTTGGTCGAGCCATCGGTGATTTTTTCCACCTCGTTGGTGATATTCCGAAACTGCTCCACCGAGCCAACTGTGATCACATTCTTGGCGGTTGCAGGAGAAGCGATGGTATCGCCCGACACCCCCGCTCCGCCATCAGAGCCGTTGCCGGTATTTCCCGCTGCGAACACGAAAACCAGCGGCTGCGAACCCGTCGTATCTGGCAGCGCATCACGCACAGCGGCGTCGTAACTCGCGGCGGCTATGTCGTATTCGCTGTTATTGTACGTCCAACTATTGTTCGAGATCAGAGCGTTGGTGCGAGCGGCTGCCTCTTGAAGTTCCAGATCGCTTGAGTTCGTGCCCTGGAAATCCAAAGAAAAAATGCTGGCGCTCGGGGCCATCCCGCGGAACTGCCCTGCCACTGGCGGCATGATGGAACCGGACGCGTTGATCACCGTCGTCGATTCGGTCCCGTCGCCGGCGATAATGCCCGCCACATGCGTGCCATGGCCCTCTGTATCGTTGTCCACAGCCGGACCAAAAACTCTTCCCGTCAAATCCGGATGCGTGGAATCGATTCCCGAATCGTTCACATTGACCAACACGTTGGAGCCGGAGAGCGACATATAATTGGTGGGAACAATGGAATCCATCGCCACACCCATGCGCGGACGGCTGAGATCATTGGCAGCGGTTCGCTTCGAGGCGACCTCAATGGCTTGCACGCCGGTCAGACTCGCCAGCGCAGTCAGATCGTCGGCACCGGGAATTACGGTGAGAATGGGACCGAATGGCGACTTCGTTTCCTTCACCACTTTGGAGCCCAGTTTCTCCAGATCATCCAGAGTTTCTGTCCGCGCATCCGGGAACAGGACAACATTCAACGCGGTACCGATTGGCAACGATTGCTTTTCCACCGCCGAAACCAACAACCGGCTGTCCAGTTTGTAATACGGCTCAAACGGCAGCACAGTCCGAATGCCCGGCAATGCTCCCATCTGCTGCGCCTTGGCGGCCGAAGCACGAACCAGATATGCGTTGTTGGGAATGTAGGCAACGATTTCCACCACGGCGCC
>JBQCEJ010000398.1:0-8875 GCA_051960355.1 Verrucomicrobiota bacterium
CACCTACACCGGCGGCACGATCATTTCTGGCGGCACGCTGCAGTTAGGTGTGGCCAATGGCCTGGCGGCGGGCACGGTCACGGTCCAGAGCGGCGGCACGTTGGACTTGAACCATGTGACTTTGACCGGCAAGGCCAATACGGTGGTGCATATCGCCGGCACGGGCGTCGGCGGAAATGGTGCGCTGGTCAGCTATGGCGCGCAATTGAACACCTCGGTCACCAATTTGGTGCTGGACGCTGATGCGTCCGTTGGCGCGCACGGCCGATTTGACATCCGCCCGGTAACCACGACACCGGTGGTGGATCTGGCCGGTCACACGCTCACCAAGCTGGGAGCGAACGCGTTCTGGCTGCAGCAGTTGACCCCGACGGCTGGCAGCATCGTGGTGCAGGATGGCACCTTGGGACTGAACGCCGTTACCCTTGCCAACGTTCCGATCACGGTTCAGACCAACGCCACCGTGGCCTTTTTCCGCAACGGTTCGGCCGCCATTTCGACGATTACGAGTCCCATCACCATGCAGGGCGGATCCACGGCCAACTTGAATGGAACGGACGTTGCCGATCCCATCGACCAGAGTGTGGGTTCGGCCATCACGCTCTCCGGGGATTCCACGGTCTACGTGCAGGCTGCCGGGGCTGTTTTGGAATTCGCGGGAAGCATTTCGGGTCCTGGCGGCGTCACAAAGTCTGGTCCAGGAACGCTTCTGCTCTCCGGGCCGGCCACTTACAGCGGCAATACGACCAACGCCGCTGGCATGCTGACCTTGGGTTCGGCTTGGAAGAGCGCCGGTGCAGTGGTGGTGAATGACGGCGCGAGCCTGGAAATCAAACCGGCGGCACTCAACGCCGTTGTCAATTTGAGCAGCCTGACCCTGGGCACTGCCGCGAACACGGAAGCCAACTTCAATATGGGCGGCTTCGCCAATCCGTCTGGCGCCGTTGCGAACGTGACGAATGCAATTACGCTCAATGGCACGACGACGATCAATCTCTCCGGCACAAGTGGGCTGACCAGCGGCACCTTCAAGCTGATCACGTTTGGCAGCATCGAGGGAACCGGTGGCTTCGTGGTCGGGCTGACGCCCGGCTTTATCGGCACGCTGGCGACCAACGGCAACAGCATTGAAATCACCTTGGAAGCGACGACCCTTGCCTGGCGCGGGGACATCAGCGGCGCCTGGCAGGTCAGCAATCCTGGCGCGCAAGATTGGTATAACCTGCTGCTCAGCGCGCCCGCTGGTTTCGCCAACGGTCTTCCGGTTCTCTTCAATGATTCCCTGACCGGCACGCCGAACGTCAACATCACCGAGACGGTGCAGCCCGCCAGTGTTCTCGTCAGCAATGTGTCCACGGCGTACACCTTCAGCGGCCCGGGCAAGATCACGGGCAGCAGCGGTCTGACAAAAACCGGCACCGGCACGCTCGCTTTAATGACACTCAATGATTACACCGGTGCCACCACCATCAAACAAGGCACGTTGCAACTCGGGCTCGCTTATGCCATTCCCACCAACACCGTTCCGGTGGTCGTCACCAACAGCGGCATCTTGGATTTGAATGGCTACAACCAGACCGTCATCGGCCTGAATGGCAATGGCACCGTCAGCAACAGTTCCCCGGCCCCAGCCGAACTGCGTTTCGCCGCGGGCAGTGCCGGCACCTTCGCTGGCGTGATTGCGGACAGCGGCAGTGCCAATCTGACCTTGTATAAAACGGGCGGCGGTTATCAGACGTTGACGGGCAACAACACGTTCTCGGGCGGCACAAGCATGAACGGTGGCTCGTTGTTCCTGGGTTCCGATCGGGCCCTGGGCCAAGGATCAATCTCCCTGGCCTTTACGGCCCAGATCGCGTCCGACAGCACCGCGGCACGGTCGCTTACCAACGACCTGATCTTCAGTGGCGGCAGCACGAAAAATATCGGCGACACGGTTAACAATGGCGTGTTGAGCTTCTACAGCTCCGACGGTTTCAGCGGCGGCACTCGCGCGGTCAGTGTCAACAGCGACGTCGTATTCAACGGAGCCGTCAGTGATGGCGCGATTAACAAATCTGGCGCCGGCACCCTGACGATCAATGGAACCGATACCTGCACCGGCACCACCATCAGCGCGGGCACGCTCGCCGGCACCGGCAGCTTCTCCGGTCCGGTTGCGATCAACACCGCCACGCTGTCGCCGGGAACCGGCATTGGCACCGTGACGATGACGGATGCGCTGTCCTTCACCGTGAACAGCACGGCGCACATGGAAATCAATGCTGCCAACAACACCAGTGATCTGGTGCAAGGCCTGGCGAGCGTGGCCTACAACGGCACGTTGGAAGTGACCAATCTGGCCGGCACGGTGGTCAATGGCCAAACGTTCCAATTGTTCAGCGCCACCGCGACCACCGGCGCGTTCACGGCGACCAACCTGCCGGCGCTTTCGGGGGGCCTGGTCTGGAACTGGAATCCCGCCAGCGGCACGCTGTCAGTGGTTCAAGGCATGGCGACCACGCCCACGAACGTGACCTTCAGCGTTAGCGGCGGAAATCTCAACCTGAACTGGCCCGGTTCGCACCTCGGCTGGATTGCGCAGTCGAACTCCGTCGCTCTGGCCGATACGAACTTCTGGTTTGATATCGCCGGTTCGGCAACGGTCACAAACTTGAGCATCCCGATCGATCCGGCGACGCCCAAGGTGTTCTATCGGATTCGCAAACCGTAATCCGAGTCGAATGTTCTGATCAGGGGCAACCAGTCTTGAATTGGTTGCCCCTGCGGCTGCAAACAAGCGATCGAGCTGCATCCTAGAAATCTGAGTAAAATGATCAAACCTCTGAACCACTGCCGCCCTCGGATTCTACTGCTGCTTTCACTGCTGGCTGCGCCTGCGGCTCACGGCGCATTTCGATACGCGGACGCGGTCACCACGACTGGAGGTCAGTTCGGAGCGACTTATCCTCCATCGAATCTCACCAACAACGGGTTCACCTCGCCCACCAACACGATTGACACCACCGTCACTTACGCCGCATCGGGCAACAACTACGCCTCACTCAACGGCACCACCGTGAATTTTAATCTGACGTTCAATTTCAACAACGCCGTGGATTTGAGCGCGATGTACGTTTGGAACTATATTTACCGGACTTCGACTGGCGCCGGCAACGGAACCCCGGGGGTGAATGCTTACACGTTGACCTTTTACTCGGGAACCGATGGCGCGGGCAGCGTGATTGGCAGCTTTTCCGGCAATCTGACCATGGCGGTATTCAACACGGTTACGTCCGCGCAGACCGTTAATTTTGGCACCACGAATCTGGCGGTACGTTCCGTGGTCATGCACATTAGTTCCAATTTCGGAGGATCCTTCACCGGCATGAGCGAACTGGCGTTTGAGTCACCCAGTTCTGGGCCGCCTTCAGGCATCATTTCGTTCAGCGCTTCGACCAACTTTGTCGCCCACGGCAAAACAGTGACTTTGAACTGGGAAGTGGGTGCGGTGAGCAGCCTGGTCATTGATCATGGTGTGGGCAGCGTCTTGGGTCAGACTACCAACGGCATGGGCAGCATTGTGCTTGCGCCCACCAACGGTTACGTCACCTACACGCTGACGGCTGATGGTGTTTACTCCAATTCAGTTTCGCTGATCGGTCTGCCGGCCAGGGAAAAGCTTCACATCTATCTTCTCATGGGGCAGTCCAACATGGAAGGTCACGGCACTTACTTCGACCCCGTGCTGGACGCGCCGCAGCCGAGGGTGTTGCAATTTGGCAGCCGCGACGGCATGGAATCCATCTTTGTGCAGGCGCAGCATCCCTTGACCAGTCTGTCGGTCGGCAGCACCGAAATCGGCATGGGCCTTGAATTTGCCAAAACGATGCTCGCTTCCAATGCCGATCCGGATGTCGTCATTTGTCTCATCAATCACGCGCTGGGTTCCACCGCGATTCAATGGTGGGCGCCTGGAGCCATCACGACCAAAGGCGCCACGCATCATCTTTATGACGAAGCCATGCAGCGCGCGTTTGCCGTCACCAATTATGGCGTGATCAAGGGCGTGCTCTGGCACCAAGGCGAATATAATTCCAACACGGGCAACTCCAACCCACTGCCGGAGCCGGAACTCTACGCCCAGCGCGTGCAGGCTCTGGTCGATAATCTGCGCCGGGATTTAAGCCTTCCCGGCTTGCCCTTCATTTGCGGCAAGTTTGTTCCGCAATGGACGAATTCGCTGGGGCAGGTGTTTGTTTCGCCCAATCTCCAGGCGCGCGCCATCGTGGAGGCGGCGCTGGACGATTTGCCCAACCACCGGTTCAACACGGGCTGCGCTGACAATGCCGGTTTGATCGGCCGCGAGGATCAAACCGTTCACTTCGACGCGGGATCGCAGCGTGAATTGGGACGGCGCTATGCCGCAAAAATGCTCGCCCTCTACTCAGCCATGTCCGGGCCGCCAATGCTGAGTTTCAACATGGGCGTCAACCAGATGTTCCTTAACTGGCCGTCCAATTACACCGGCTGGTATTTGCAGGCTCAGACCAACTCGAATGCCTTGGGATTGGGTGCGAACTGGATCACCTGGCCGGGATCAAGCGGAACCAACCAGGTTTCGATTCCCATCGACACGTTCAACGGGAGTGTTTTCTTCCGTCTGAAATCGCCATAAAGCAGCTTCGCGAACCGGTGACACTCATTCGAACCGAATGCAAACAGTCACCGTGCGCGGACGGGACGCGGTGGACTCAGGCTTCCAGCAAATCCTAATGCGCATGCGCCTCTGGCTCCGCTACCAGCCGCAGCCGCCGACTGAGTGCGATGACGTGTTTGCGCCAATCAACCCGTCGGGCGTGTCTAACCTCGGGCCTGCATAGCCTTGGCCATTTTGGCGGAGGTGAATTCGGTTTCGGATTCCTGCGAAACGCGTTAAACAAAGATTCGAATGAGAGCCATCCTGAAAATTGTTCTAGCTGCAGCCACCGCCTCTTTTCTCTTCAACGCCGCTGCCGCCGAGCCCCAAACTGAAATCTCGCCCTTTGCCGTTCCCGACGAAGCGGCGTTCTTTGCGCGCAGGGATCTCACGCGACCCGACCTCGCCGCCGTGCGTCAGGCGGTGAACGTGCGCGATTGGAAAGCCGCCAAACTGGCCTGGGCGCAACATCTCGCCAACCGCACCGCACCGCGCTGGCTGTGGTCCCGGCGGGATCGTCCGGCATTCGAGAAAGTTTACGATGCGCAATTCGGTGGTCTGTCGCGGTACACCAATGCCGCCAATGAAGTGCTCGCGCGCGACTTCGCTTTTCTGGGCATTCGCAAACAGCTCCAACACAAAGTCGAGTGGCTGCAAGGGCCCATTGAGTGGACGCATGTGCTCAGCCGTTTTGGTTACTGGCACGACATGGGCCTGGCCTACTGGGGCACGGGCCGGAGCATTTACGCGCGGGACTTTGTCGATCTACTCACGGATTGGGTTGAATCCAATCCTGTGCCGGCGAAGGTTTCCAACGATCGCGGTCAGCGCGGTTCCGTCTGGCGCACGCTGGAGGCCGGCATTCGCGGGCAGTCGTGGTTTGAAGCCATGGAGCTGTTCATGGACGCTCCTGAATTCGACGCGCAGGCCAAATACCTGATGACCCGTTCGCTGATCGAGCACGCCGATTATTTGCAGGCTTGGGTGACGACATTTCGTGCCGGTAACTGGCAGGTCTGCGAAGCCTCCGGACTGGCCACGATCGGCATCATGCTTCCCGAGTTCAAAGACGCGGTGGGCTGGCGTGATCGCGGATTGAATTATCTCGTCGAGCACATGCAAAAAGACGTGGGACCTGACGGCGCGCATTGGGAACTGACTCCGGGCTATCATGGCTGGGTGATGAATGAATTCATGAATGTGTCATTGCTGGCGAAGGCAAACGGCATTGAAGTTCCCGGCTTGCTCGCGCGGCATGAAAAAATGTTTGAGTTCCTGGAGGACATCAGTCGCCCGGATCGGACCTTTCCGCCCGTGGGCGATGCGGGCAATGGCAAAGCCACGATTGAAGACAACATGGGCCGGGGCGCACTCCTGCATGGTCGGCCTGATTTCCGTTTTCTTTCCGCAACCAATTGCCTGGAGGACTGGGTTTGGCTGTTCGGACCCGGCGTTTGCGAGCGAATGGGGGGATTAGCCACGCAGCCGCCGGACTTCACTTCCGTCCTGTTGCCGGACGCGAAATATGCAGTGATGCGCACCGGTTGGAAATCGACTGACCAGTATCTCCTGTTCGACTGCGCACCGTGGCGCGGTGGTCACAGCCATCAGGATCGCTTGCAGGTCTCGGTGTTTGCCGGGCGCGACTTGATCGTCGATCCCGGAATGTGCAGCTACGATCAACCGCAAGCTCGCGAACTGCGCACCAGCGCCGCGCACAATGTCGTGATGATCGACGGGGAGGAGCAGTTGAAAGCCGATCCCGAACTGCTGGCCTGGCACACGGATGAACAGGCGGATTTTGCCAGCGGACGAATCGAAACGAACGGATTTTCGCACCAACGCAGCGTGCTTTTTGTGAAGCCCGGGTATTGGGTCGTCACGGATTTCATCGGTGGCCAGGGCAAACACGAGGTGACACGCCTCTTTCACTTTGCGTCCGGCACTTCGGCGACGGCCGATCGCAATGCGGCTCAAACCGCTTTCCAGGATGGGATGAATATCCGCGTGCAGCCGGTCGATGATGCGCGTTTGGAATTGCGCACCGGACTTGTCGTCGGCGGATCCGTGACGTTCAGGAAGGGTTCCGTTGCCGCGCTCATTTCCAAAGGGAATTTGCCCATGACGCTCTGCACTGTGTTGCTGCCTTACGCGAATGCAAAAGAGCTGCCGAAGGTCACGGCGGTGAAGGCCAGCGCTCCGGACGTGATGCAGCTGCGTCTGGATTTTCCGAACGGGCAACGCGATGAGATCGCAATCGCCGCAGAACCGAGTCCATTGCGAATCGGTTCGCAGCAAGCCCACACATCCGCGCTCTGTGTCCGTCGTGGTCCGCTGGCCAATTCCATCATTGCGATTCCCAACGGTATCGGCGCGGAGAAGTAGAATCCGCCTTTAGTCTAAAAGCTGTTTGAGCGTTGCTGCATTGTTGGTGGGCGCCTGGCACGCGTTGCCGGTGCACAGGTAAACCAGCGGCTCACCTTGCTGTGGCAATGTGCGGGCGAAGGCTTCCACCGCACCGCTATTTCCCAGAACCACTTTGTTGGGTTGATAAACGGAATGCAGCGCGTGCAGCAGATCGCGCGTCGGGACCGAACCTGGATCGCCCACCACCACCGCACGTTTTGGTTCCTGTAGCGAGAAATCCAACGCCTGCAGCATGTACGGCAAAGCTTGCGGCGCTTGTTGCAGACGAGCGGCGAAGAACCGCAGGCTTTTCTCCGCCGCTTCAGTGAAGTTCTTGCGTTCGGTAATTGCGCCCAGTTTCAACAACGCCAGAATCGCCACGGAATTCCCGGAAGGTTCCGCGCCGTCGTAGGCTTCCTTGATGCGCAAAATGAGATCCTTGGATTCCGCTGCGCTCTGCCAGAATCCGCCGTTGTCGGGATCGTAAAATTTCGCGAGCATGGTTTCGGCCAGCGCGACGGCGAACTCCAGTTGACTGGGTTCCAGCAGTGCTTCGTAAACGTCAATCACGCCAGCGAGCAGAAAGGCGTAGGCTTCCAAGAGTTGCACCTGATCGCGTTCGCCATCACGCCAACGATGAAACAACGTCTTGGTTTCGGCATCCCAGAGGGCCTGTTGAATAAAGGCGAGATTTCTTTCGGCTGCCGCGCGATAGGTGTCGTGTCCCAGGACGGCATAAGCGCGCGCGAACGCACCCAACATCAGGCCGTTCCAGGACGCGAGCACTTTGTCGTCGAGATGCGGGCGGACGCGGTGACTGCGGGCGGCGATCATTTTTTCGCGGGCCGAGGCGAGCAACGCCTGATCGGGTTCGGGCAGACTGGGTTCCACCACGCTCAAGACATTCTGGTTTGGCAACGGTTGCGGATGGCTATGATCCGTGAAGTTGCCGTGCTCGGTAATGCCAAAATAGCGAACCGCGACATTGAATTCTTCAGGCGCCAGCAGCTTGGAAAGTTCCGCGCGCGTCCAGCAATAGAACTTCCCTTCGTGACCTTCGCTGTCCGCATCTTCGGCGGAATAAAAACCGCCGTCGGGATCCGTCATGTCGTGTTGGATGTATTTCAGGATGTCGCGAACGGTCTGCGCGTGCCGCTGCTCGCCGCTGACGAGATACGCGTCGAGATACAACTGCGCCAGCTGCGCATTGTCATAGAGCATTTTTTCGAAGTGCGGCACGAGCCATTCAGCATCCACTGAATACCGCGAGAAACCGCCGCCGAGTTGATCGTTGATTCCGCCCGCGGCCATGCGATCACAGGTGAACAAGACCATGCGCAAGGCTTCCTCATCTTGAAATCGCTTGGCGTAACGCAGCAGAAACTGCGGTTGGCTCGGCTGGGGAAACTTGGGCGCGTTGCCAAATCCTCCGTGACGCGGATCGAACGCTTCTTTGAATTTGGAACCGGCCTGGCGCAGCACAGCGGGATTGAGCACCAACCCCGCCGTCGTCTCGTTCATGTCGGTCATCTGTTCCAGTCGCGCGTAAACGTCGGCGGCGGATTCTTTGAGGTCGTCGCGGCGCGTTTCCCAAACTTCATGAATCTGTCGCAGCAGGCTCAGAAAACCCGGCCGCCCATGCCGGTCGTCGGGCGGGAAATAGGTTCCACCAAAGAACGGTTTCAGTTCCGGCGTGAGAAACACGCTCATGGGCCAGCCGCCGGAACCGGTCGTCGCCTGGACAAAGGTCATATAAATTTTGTCTACATCAGGCCGCTCCTCGCGATCCAC
>JBQCEJ010000399.1:0-2040 GCA_051960355.1 Verrucomicrobiota bacterium
AAACCTACGCCGCCATACAGGAAGAGCGGGTTGTAAGACTTGCCCGGCGCCTGCGCCACGGCCAGAGCAGCCGCGTACGCGAAGTTGTTATTGTTGCCGACGACGAACGTGTCGAACGTGTTCTTCGGATTGAAATTGGCATCTGCCAATTGAGCGTTGCGTTCGATCGCGTGATGACTGGACTTGGTTTTCGGCGAACTGGCGGTCTGGACGGGAGCGGCAGCCACAGCGTGGGCTGGAGAAGGACCGGTGCCGACCTTGAATTTGATCTGCAACTGGCGACCGGCAGCCAGGGCCAACACATCCTGAAGCAATCCCAAGTAGTTGTCCTTAAGCCAAACCTCGCAAAAATCATTGGCGACCTGAAGGACGAGGCTGTTTCCATCCAAGGCAGCAACGGACAACGGGGCAAACCAGAGGTTATAGGTGTCGGCGCTGAGCATCGAGCGCAACTGACCTTGCGCGGATTCCCAAATGTGTTCGGCGGATGCTTGCATCTGTTTTTGGTCCAAAGCCTGAATATCGGCCATTTTATTCACCTAGCTTCTTAACGCATTCGTGACACAAATAATGGCTAGTTTCGGACAGGGCTTTGCTCGATTGCTCCGCCCGGATTATTCCGGTTTTAGATGTGCGTTTTCCGATCAGCATTTTTAAAGCGGCCTAAATGGCGTATTTACAGCGATTTACAGCAAAAAATTGGTTCCGATGACTGCTGGTTTGTCTGGTCTTTCCTCTACCGCGCCATCGGAGAGCGCGGCAGGGAGTGTTTTTATTCAATGGCTCAATAACTTACGAGGACAATATGTTATCTCTTATTCACTAGTTATTCACAGCGCGACAATCCTCAATGAAATCAGGCGATTTGAACCGATTTGAGGGAAAAAACGGGTAAAAGAACCCATTGCGTCGCGGTCCCGCGACGCGACGCATCCTAAACGTCGTAGTAGAGGAAAAACTCGTAGGGATGAGGGCGAAGCCGGATGGCGTCATGCTCTTTCCGCTTCGTGCTGATCCACATTTCGAGAAAATCCTGGGTGAACACATCACCTTTCAATAGAAATGCGTGGTCCTTCTCCAAATGATCGAGCGCATCGCTCAAGCTGCCCGCGACATTGGGAACTTTTTTGAGTTCTTCAGGCGGCAATTCGTAGATGTTCTTGTCCAGCGGTTCGCCGGGATCGATTTTGTTTTGAATTCCGTCCAAGCCGGCCATGCGCAAGGCGGCAAAAGCGAGATAAGGGTTGGCGGCGGGATCCGGCGGACGATATTCGATGCGCTTGGCCTTCGGGTTGTCGCTATACATCGGAATGCGCACGGCGGCGCTGCGATTGCGGGCAGAATAAGCGAGATTCACCGGCGCTTCATAACCGGGAACCAGCCGCTTATAGCTGGTCGTCGTGGGATTGCAGATCGCGCACAGAGCGCGGGCGTGCTTGAGCAGTCCGCCGATGTAATAAAGCGCCATCTGACTCAAACCACCATATTCATTTCCAGCAAACAGCGGTTTGCCTTTCTTCCAAAGCGATTGATGCGTGTGCATCCCGGAACCGTTGTCGCCGAAGAGCGGTTTGGGCATGAAACAGGCCGTTTTGCCGTGTTTCTTGGCTGTGTTCTTCACGACGTATTTGAAAACCATCATCGCATCCGCCGCGCGCACCAGTGTGTCGAAACGATAATCGATTTCGGCCTGACCGGCCGTGGCGACTTCATGATGCTGACGCTCGATGTTGACGCCCAGTTCCATCATGGTCAGGCACATTTCCGTGCGGATGTCCTGTTGAGTGTCAGTGGGTGAAACGGGAAAATAACCTTCTTTGTAACGGATTTTGTTGCCCAGATTCGGCATCTCGTCGCGGCCTGAATTCCAAACGCCTTCTTCCGAATCGACCGAGTAAAAC
The DNA here is from genome assembly GCA_051960355.1 of Verrucomicrobiota bacterium. GTDB lineage: Bacteria > Verrucomicrobiota > Verrucomicrobiia > Limisphaerales > DASXHY01 > DASXHY01. Next base: position 1,902 of record JBQCEJ010000399.1, read on the forward strand.
GTGCCGTTGCTGCGGCTCTCATATTGTACGTTGTCGAAAATGAAAAACTCGGCTTCCGCTCCGAAAAATGCCGTGTCGGCGATCCCTGTATTCTGGAGAAAAAGTTCAGCCTTTTTCGCGATCCAGCGCGGATCGCGGT
>JBQCEJ010000400.1:0-7405 GCA_051960355.1 Verrucomicrobiota bacterium
GCGTCGGGACAAAAGCGGTGCGTCCGCGCGCGGTTCTGATTTTTGCTGCGCGCGATTCATGCCGCCATGGAGCTGGAGTTGGAACCCGCGTCAACTGGCGGTCCGCGTTTTTGGTGAGCGGCGGCCTGGAACGCGACCCGCAGACGCGCTTCGCCTGTCCACCCAATCGGGGGAACCTCAGTTTTCAATGACCAGCAGTTTAAAGACGCACCCATTGCTGATTGCAGGTTGCGCCGCTCCGAGCGATTGAGTAAACAAGGTCCGTTCCCATGTGACACACCGTGCGTGCAAAACAGGCCTTGCTGCGATTCAACTTCGACCTGGCTTGCTTTTGGCGCACATAAACTCTGGCAATTTTTATGGCTGAACAATCTGTAGCTCCAACTTCCGCGGCATCATCCGTGACCACCCAAAAGAATCACGGCTGGACCGTGACCTTCGCAGGCTTGGGCATCAATCTCGCGCTGGGCGTGCTCTATACATGGAGCATGTTCAAGGGCGGCATCGAAAAAGAATTTGGCTGGCAGGGCAGTCAACTGAATGATCCATACGCGCTGTGCTGTCTGGTATTTGCCTTCGCGATGATTCTGGCGGGCCGCTGCCAGGATCGCTTTGGCCCGAGGCTCACGGCTTCGATTGGTGGGTTGCTGGTTGGCGCGGGCATGATTTTGATTTCGCGCACTCAAAGTTACGGGATCTGGCTCATCGGCTTTGGCGTGCTCGTCGGGCTCGGATTGGGCTTTGGTTATTCCTCGGCAACGCCGCCGGCATTGAAATGGTTTCCGCCCGCGAAAACCGGCATGATCGCGGGTCTCGTCGTCGCCGGATTCGGCCTTGCGCCCGTTTATCTGGCGCCCACGTCGCAATTCCTCCTTGGCCACTTCGGTCTGCAACAATCCATGCTGATTTTCGGAATCGCCTTTGCGGTGATCGTTTGTGGTTTGGCGCAGTTGCTCGTCAATCCGCCAGCGGGCTATGTCGCCGCACCGCAAGCGAACAGCACCTCGGCAAAACCAGTAGCGAACGCCAGGCCGCGGGATCTGATTCGCAGCCGGAGCTTTTACCTGCTTTGGATCATTTATTTCATCGGCTCGGGCGCGGGCTTGATGGTGATCGGCAGCATGAGCGGCATGGCCAAAAAATCCATGGGTAGTCTGGCGTTTCTGGCGGTTGCGGTGATGGCGATTGGCAATGCTGGCGGGCGCATCGCCGCAGGTGTTCTTTCGGATAAGATCGGCCGCCGATGGACGTTGATGCTCGTGTTGCTGTTCCAGGCGGTCCTGATGTTCGCGGCCATCCCGGTGACGGCTTCGAAAGAGACCACGCCAATGATTATTCTGCTGATTGCGACCTTCATCGGGTTCAATTACGGCGCGAATCTCTCGTTGTTTCCGTCGCTCACCAAAGATCTTTGGGGGTTGAAAAATTTCGGCATGAACTACGGCGTGCTGTTCACCGCATGGGGCGTGGGCGGTTTTGCTTTGAGCCGCGTGCAGCAGATGCTCACGACCGCCAGCAAAGGAAGTTTTCAGAGTTCGTTCGTCGCAGCGGGCGTTCTGTTGATTGTCGGCGCGGTTTTGACTTTGTGGATTCGGACGCCGAGCGCAAAGAGTTAAGCCGGGAACGATCACTACATTGACAAATCGCACGCGCATCCCTTTAAATCGAACACCAAAATGAAAATGAAATTCTCGATCCTTCTCCTCACCCTAGCTCTCACCACCAACCTTGCTTCGGCGCAGGCCAATGCGCCCGCGCCGGATACGTCTGTGGTTCATACGAACCTGGCGATCGTTCCCGAGCGGCACGAAGGCGCACGCACAGATGCTGTTCTCCAGCGCGCCAAACAAAACCCGGGCGCCTGTGACATCGTGTTCATCGGCGATTCCATCACGCAAGGCTGGGAGGGTGGCGGTAAAAAGGTTTGGGAAAAATATTACGGCCATCGCAAGTGCCTGAACTTGGGCGTCAGCGGCGATCGCACCCAACACGTTCTCTGGCGATTCGAGCAGGGACAACTCGATGGCCTCAAACCCAAGATCGCAGTTGTCATGATCGGCACCAACAACTCCAACAACAACAAGGATGGCACTGAGCAGTTCACCACGGCGGAAATTCTCGAAGGGGTGGACCTGATTGTGAAACAACTGCGGGAACGCCTGCCGGGCACGAAAATCATCCTGAACGGCATCTTTCCCCGGGGCAAAAACTTCAATGCGCAACGCGGCAAACTTCTTCAGGTCAACCAGGCGCTGGAGAAACTCGCGGATGGCAAAAACATTTTCTACATCGACTTCGGTTCGCAGTTGATTGAAGCCGACGGCAGCATCTCGCCCTCGATGATGCGCGACGCCTTGCATCCCGGTGAGCGCGGTTATGAAATCTGGGCCGCCGCCATTGAGCCGAAGGTGAAGGAATTACTGGCGAAGTAATTCCCAGCCAATCGCCCTTTGAAAGTGGGCAGGCGGACAATTGCTTGTCGTGTGTGCAATTACCGCTTGCTCACTTTCCATTTCCGGATGGCGCGAATTCTCGAATCGCCTCGCCGAGCGCGCTTACCATTCGTTTCAACTGCGCTCGCGTGGTGCAATACGGCGGCATCAGCACGATCACGTTGCCCACAGGCCGAGTCAGCACGCCGCGTCGCGCCATGGCGTCGCAAACCCGAATCCCCGCTCGCTCTCGCAGCGCAAACGGCTCCCGCGTTTTCCAGTCCCGCACCAACTCGACTCCTGCGACCAATCCGACCTGTCGGATGTCGCCCACCTGCGGCAGCGCCCAGAGCGTTTGCAGTTCCTCGTGCATCGTCTTCTGAAGTTGCCCGCGAGCTTGCAGCGACGCGCGCGTTTGCAACAGTTCCAGGCTGGCCAGCGAGGCCGCCGCGCCCAGTTGATTTCCGGTGAAGCTGTGGCCGTGGAAAAACGTTTTGAACTCCTCATACTCGCCGAGGAACGCATCGAAAACGTTTTGTGTCGTCAGCGTGGCCGCCATCGGCAGATAACCGCCGGTCAGCCCTTTGGCCATGCAGAGGAAATCGGGCTGAATGCCAGCTCGCCCGCACGCAAAAAGCGCGGCACTCGCCGGTCGCTTCAGGGCGTTCTCCAAAACGTCGCGCGTCACCCGGCAACTGATTCCTGTGCGGCCAAAGCCGGTCATCACTTCGTCGGCAATCAGCAAGGCGCCGTGCGCCCGGGCGATTTCCGTGGTGCGCTCGAGCCAGCCGCTCGGCTGCGGAATCATTCCCGCCGCGCCCTGCATCAGCGGTTCGAAAACGAAAGCCGCGTAAGGATTGCCGCGCTTCTTTTGGGCGCGAAAAACTGTCTCCGCCTGATCCACGCATTCCCAGTTGCACTGCCGATATTTCCGCGCGTCTTCGCGTTCCGGCTTGGCGCGGTTGAACGGACAACGATAGCAGTAAGGCGATTTGATCTTGTCTGTTTTGAACAACAGGCCGGAGTAGGCCTTGTGGAAAAGATCAATGTGGCCCATGGAAACGGCGCCCACGGTGTCTCCGTGATATGCGCCTTCAAGGGAAAGGAAGCGCGGTTGCGATCTCGGCCCGCGCGTGCGTCGCGTGAATTCGTAGCTGAGCTTGAGCGCGACTTCCAACGCGGTGGAGCCGTCATCGCTGAAGAAAACTTTCTGCAACCGCCGCGCTGACGAGACGGACTTTTGGGTTTTCACTGCCGCAGTCTTTTTACCCAGCCGGCACGGAGGGGTGGCGGCCTGAACCAGTTTTTCCGCGAGCACCGACGCTGGCTCATTGGCAAAGCCCAGGGCGGAGCTGTGCGCGATTTTTTTCAACTGGCTGTTGATGGCGCGGTTGATTTTCGGATGCTGATGGCCGTGAAGATTGGTCCAGATCGACGAATTCGCATCAAGGTATTCTTTGCCATGGACGTCCTGCAACGCCGCGCCTTTGCCCCTCACGATGACGATCGGTTCGCGCTTGAGCCAGTCGCGCATTTGCGTGAACGGATGCCAGACGTATTGCTGATCGAGACGGGCGAGCGGGTGCATGTCAGGTGAGACGTGAAGCGTGAGAGGCGAAGCGAAGGGCCTCGGCCAGTTCCGAAACATCAGCCGGCTCATGAGCCGCCGTCAGGGTGACGCGCAATCGGGCTGCGCCCCGGGCGACTGTCGGATAGCGAATCGCCGGAACAAAGAGGCCGCGTTCCCGCAGGGCCGCCGCCGTGGCGAGCGATTGGGCTTCGTCGCCGATCACTATTGGAAGAATGGCGCTGGAGAACGGAGTTGGGTCGCGATTGATCAAGGATTTGAACTGGCCGACGCGTTCCCAAAGCATCTTTCGTCGGAGTTCACCTTGCGATGACTGGGCGAACCGCACGCCAGCCGTGGCGGATGCCGAGGCGGCGGGCACCGGAGCCGTTGAGAAAATAAAACTGCGGGCACGGTTCACGAGGTAATCAATCAGCGCGCGCGATCCGCAGATGTATCCGCCGCTTGCGCCCAGCGCTTTGCCCAACGTGCCCATTTGAATTTCGATCTGTTCGCTTACACCCAGTTCGTCACCGAGCCCGCGACCATTCTTTCCGTAAAGTCCCGTGGCGTGCGCCTCGTCCACCATCAGCCACGCGCCGTATTTTTCCTTCAGTGCCACCAGCGCAGTCAGCGGAGCCGAGTCGCCGTCCATGCTGAAAACGCTTTCAGTCACAACCAACGTCCGGCGCGGCGTTGTCGCGCTGGCTGTCGATTGCGCCCACTTTAGTTTTTCCTCCAGATCGTTCAGGTCGTTGTGCGCAAAAATGCGGAGCTTGGCGCCGCTGAGTTTTGCCGCATCCACAATGCAGGCGTGAACGAGCTTGTCCAAAACGATGATGTCGTCTTTGCCCAGCAGTGCCGTGATGGTGCCGAGCGCGGCGGCGTAACCGGTGGAAAAACTCAACGCCGCTTCGGTGCCTTTGAACGCGGCCAAGGTCTCCTCCAGTTCATGGTGTGGCGCCAGCGAACCGCAGATCAATCGGGACGCGCCCGCGCCGGCGCCGTAGCGTTCGACCGCCCGTATTGCGGCCTCCTTCAAAGCCGGTTCATTGGCCAATCCGAGGTAATCGTTGGAAGAGAAATTCAGGAACGTGCGCCCGTTGATTTCGAGCCGACGCGATTGCGGAGAATCGACGCGACGCAACTCGCGATACAAATCCTGCGCGCGCAGGGCATCGAGTCGGCGATTCAATTCAGCATCGAAGTCATTCACGGTCTCAACCACAGATGAACACAGATAAACACGGATGAAACGGGGATGGAAGAAAACGTTTGGAGCGGACAAAGCGGAGCAAACTCACGGGTTTTGGAGGCGATCGTATCCGCGCCGTTTGCTAATCAGCCCGTTGAAGGCCTGGCAGCCGACGTGAGCCGGTTAGCTCGCCTGTTGGCTGTCCGGTGCCAGCGCCCACGGGCCGTTGATCATGCTGGCCGCAACAGGGCCGCGATGCTCGAGCACAGCGCGATAGGCATCGCTCACGTCACCGCAGTGCGGAAGCACGATCAAATCTGCCCACGAGTCGGGCGAAAGCTCGCCCGCTTGACCCGGCTGGCCGAGCGCTCGGGCGCCATTCACGGTCGCCATTTGCAGAATGGTTTCGGGGGAAACCTCCGGATGCTTTTCCGCGAAGCTGCGCATCTCGTCGAAGAGATTGAGTTCGATCGTCTCTTTGCGCGTCTTGTAAACGGTCGCGAGACTGTCTGTTCCAAGGCAGACGTTGACGTTGGCCGCGGTGAGTTCATGGAAAGGAAACGGCGCGTGCTGAAAATAGTGATGACTGCGAGGACAATGAACGATGCTGACCTTCCGACTGGCCAGCAACGCCGTGTCGCCGGGCGCCAGGTAATTCATGTGCACTGCCAGCAATTTTTCGCTTAACGCGCCGTGCCGTTCCAGGTGTTGCACCGGCGAACCAAGCCCGCAATCGCTCATGTCGCGCTCGTTGCGTTTGAGCCAGTCGAACATCGTTCCATTTGCCTGCGTGAACATCTCGAATTCCTGGGTCGATTCGGAAACGTGAATGGAAATGGGCAATCGCCGTTTCTGCACTTCCGCCGCGCTCAGGCGAAGCAGTTCCGGCAGGGTGGAGTAGGGGGCGTGCGGCGCAAGCGCGGCTTGGGAACGCCGATCCTGCAGTTGCTCGATCCGTTCCACCGCTTCCTGAAGAATCAACTGCGGATGGCGATGGCTCTTCACGCCGGTCATTTCCAAAAACGAGAGCACCCGCAGCGGCGTCGAACTCCAGACGTCTGGCAGCAATTCCGGCACGGCTTCAAAATCCGCCACGGTCGTCGTGCCGGTGCGCAGCAACATCTGCGCGCCGTGCAGCCAGGATTCGGCGAATTCGGTGTAAGTCCAGTCCGCCTTGGCCGCGAGCATCAGCGTGATCCAATCCGTGAAACCCTTTTGCGGCGGCAACAGACCGGCCATGTCCGTGTAATCCAAATGGCAATGGGCATTAATCAGGCCCGGCATCAAAATGGATTCGCCCAAATCGACAATCTCGGCCGAGCTGTTCGAAAAGCTGTCCCATGAACCAACGCTGACGATCCGATTGCCGGAGATCAGGACTGCGCCGTTTTCAATCGGTGGTCGGGCGATCGGCAGGACGACGCGGGCGCGGAGGAGAAGCGGTTGGAAATTAAAGGTGAAAGGATGAGAGTTGGTCGACACGTTCAACGTTTCCTGGGATCCATGTTCAACCTTGTGCTGCGGCGCGCTGGAGCGGGCGCGTGAAAGACTGTGCGGCGGGATTCAAGAATTTCCTGCCGGCACTGAGGCTGGAGTGCGGCAGCGTTCCACCGCACTTCGCCGGGAGACGGAATCAAAGCGCGGATTCCTGACGGGAGCGCTTGGTGCGGGCGGCGACTTTGTGTTTGCGCGCCTTGTGTTTGTTCTGACGTTTGCGGATTTGCTGTTCGATTTTTTTGGCGACCATGTCGATGGCCGCGTAGAGATCGCTCTCACGGTCTTCGGCGAACAGGTCCGGTCCGCGGACGACGAGGCGGATGGAGCAGGAGAACTGTTTTTCGGGAGCGCGGGTGTGGTCATGTTCGAGCGTCACCCGGGCGTCGATTGCCCAGCGGTCAAAGTGTTCCAGCTTGTCGAGCTTGGCGAGCACATGATCTTCGATTGCCTTGGTCAAGGTCACGTTATGCGTCGAGAGAACTAGTTTCATGCCTCAATGATGCAACCAGCCCGGGGCAAAATCCAGCGAAAGTCTTGTTCTGTCCCGGGAAAAAAATGAAAACAAGCGGAATGCTTGAATCGGCTGCCGTGTTTCATTACACCTTCTGCGTGCCAACCCAAGTCGTTGCTGTCGCCAATCAAAAAGGTGGTGTCGGAAAAACCACCACTGCCGTCAATCTCGCCGCCTGTGTCGCCGCCGTTGGCAAACGCGTT